>PXAS01000370.1 GCA_003565815.1 PVC group bacterium | reverse complement strand
GCAAATATGAAGGCCGTTTTATCAGCCCCCGTATAAATTCCGTATCTTATAACAAAAACAGCAATATAAATTCCGAACCAATGGCACAAAAACGCAAAGCACGCAAACCCCTTTCACTTGACGAACTTCGCTGTTCCATGTCGACAGCATTAAGGGAGCTGGAAACTATTTATATGGATGAAGGTAATGAACCGGACTGCCGGATAAGGGCAATAAATAGCCTTTCAAGCCTTGCCAACAGTTACACCAAGTTAACCGAGATACACGACCTTGAGCAGCGAATCCAAGCGCTTGAAGGGCAGAAAATGAAAAAGGCCGTATGATGAACAGAGAAAAACGGATAAAAGCATTAGAGCAGAAAACAGAAACCGCCCGGCTGTTATTCCCTGCTTTTCTTTTGGCGGGTTTGCCAGATCATTTATTAACGTTCCACGATTCCGGCAAAATGGGCACGTGCTGCACAAAGGATGAAGCGTTTCAGGCTTTCAGATCAGGGAACATTTACGAACTGATTCAAACCAAGTACAGGGAATATGAACAGGCTTAAACGTATCGAAACGTTAGAGAACGCAAAAATGAGGGCTATATAATGAACAAATTAAAGCGTATTCAGGAACTGGAAAAAGTTTTGAAGCCGGTTCCCTTGCCGAAAGTTTCCCTTCATTATCCTGATGGTACTATTCAGTTTGGAGGCAGAACATTCACAAAATTAGCAGAATACAAAGCGTTCATATCCGGGATAGCTGCCGATATTTTTGAAGTTAAGATCGTAAACCAAAAAACAGTATGGCACAGCTAAAGAACCGAATTGAAGTATTAGAAAAAAAGTTGAAGCCGGTGCCCGTTTATGCAATCGTGACAGACCCAAAACGCATAACATTTACTATTGATGAAACACCTTATCATTTTGATAGTATGCAGGATTTTGAGCGCTTCAAAGCAAACCAAAGCCGAGATATAAGACTAATAATCGCAACGAATCCGAAAGGGTTAAAACCGCTTGAATTATAAACTATGAAACAGCTTGCCAATCGTATCAAAACGCTGGAGCAGAAACAGGAAAAAGATCATAAACGAAGCCAGCCAACAAAAACGCTTGCTGATTTTTACCGGCTTTGCAAAATACCCGGTACGGAAGAATATGAATCTTTGAATAGATTGTACGATCCGAACCGAAAAGGAACCCCCTGATGCTGAAATCCTTAGATAAAATAAGCGAAACCGGAAAAGACTGTACCCGGAACTTCTACAAATTAGATAGAGCAAGTAAACAGCCATAACAAACCGGGGGAGGGTATCCGGCGTTTAATGAAGGGAATGGCAACCCCTTTACCGTAAAGTTCCCTCTCTGATTGGCCAAAAAGTTTAGATCACCCCCGAAGCCGATTAAAAACAGATTCATCAAGCGCACGGGATAAAGCACAAACGCCCTCATTTTAGGATATGCCCCCGGCTGTTTTGAAATTAATATATAAAAAGTTGCGGGAATAGAGTTGCGGCCGCAATAGCGTTTCTTTGGGATGCCCCCCCCTGCTTATACGCATTCAATTTCAGGGGTAGCAATGCTTTATCTTGTAACAATCTTGTAACGCCCAAAATAAAGCACCGGCACAAAGGCAAAAAAAAGACCGACACCACCAATGAAGGCAATGCCGGTACAGGCCGTTTGAAATATATGCTTTTTAGCTGATTAATTGAACTTCAGCCGGTGCCATGTAGATAATGTAGAAAATGCACCTGAAATAAAACTTTGGGGGAAACAGGAAATCCGGAAACTAAAGCGCTTCGGATACCTTTTTGTGGTTTTTTTGGTAACAATATTGGTAACAGATGAATGTTTATGCTTATAAATTAAATATTTTCATGTATTTGCATTTTCGATAAGTGACCCCGCCGGGACTTGAACCCAGATCTAAAGCTTAGGAGGCTATCGTTCTATCCGGTTGAACTACAGGGTCAGCTCGAAAATTTCGAACAGCCATAATAGTAAATTCGCATATCTTTTGCACCGCTGGTTGTTACAATGACCAATGGAATAATTACCAATTCGCAAAGGTAATTTAAAGTTGAGAATTTAAAATTCATGCACTACTGGTGTCACTTGATTGCATGGTCGCCAAAAAAAACAAGATGGTACACTCGAAAAAAAATAACCTCTTGCCGATTTTTCCGTAACGGCTTTTTCCTACAGTACTTTCAGGCACGTCATCAGTTGCGGGTCTGTTCAGGTTTCTTCTTAGTTTGTTTAAAATCCCCATTTTCGAATGTCAGATACTTTACTTCCCCGGTTAGAGTGTGCTGCGGTTTCAAAGGCGGCTTTATTGATTTTTGTCATTATATCGGTCTTGTTTTGGGCTCCGACTGTTGAGGCGCAGGAGCAGAGCCGGATTCAGCTTTCCGGGCGCGTGGTTGATGCCGAAACCGGAGAGCCGCTGCCTGCCGCAAATATTCAGGTGAAGGATACGTTTCGCGGCACAATTACCAACGATCAAGGATTTTATGAGCTTGCGGTTCCGGGCCTCCCCGCTGTGCTTCAGTTTCGCTATATCGGCTACGAAAGCCGTGAGGTGGTTTTTGATGAAGGCCAAACCGATCAGATCGTAAGGCTGCAGCCTTCGGCACTTGAGCTGGACGAGCTGGTTTTCACCGGCGAGGATCCGGCCATGCATATTATGGAGCGCGTTATTGCGCGAAAGCAAATCTGGCGCGAGAACCTCGACAGCTGGAAAGCCGATGCCTATACACGCTCGACGCTTAGCAACGAAGAGGGAATTGTAACCATACAGGAAAGCCTGTCGGAAACCTGGTGGAAACGCGGGCGTGGTTTTCGGGAGTATATTGTAGACCAGCGTCAAACAAGCAATGTGATGGCCGACCAAAACTTTGCCGGTACCAGCTATCTGCCAAATTTTTATGATGATGAAATCGAGATTGCCGGATTCCGGATTATCGGCGTAACTCATCCGGATGCTTTCCGGTATTACGATTTTCGCATAGCCGACCGCCGCTACCTGGACAACCAGATTGTTTACGACATCAAAGTGATTCCCAAAACGCGGCTTCAGCCCGTTTTTGAAGGGCAGGTATCGGTTCTCGGCGAAACCTACGCGATGATTGAAGTGGACCTTGTTCCGGGTGAAATGGTGTTTTTCCCGCCGCCGGTGCAGGAGGTGGATTTAAGCTACCGCCAGCAGTTCAGTAACTACGGGGGTGATTTCTGGCTGCCGGCCGATGTACGCATCGATGGCAAAATTGAGGTCGGACTTCCCGGATTCAGGATT
>PXAS01000493.1 GCA_003565815.1 PVC group bacterium | reverse complement strand
GGCTGGTTGACTTTGAGTTGGAAGAGGTACGCCCCTCCTTATAGAAGAAAAGCCGTAAGCCGTGTCCCCCCCCCGACGATTTTCAGCTTGAACACTTGGTTTGGCCCGCTACCATTCATGCATGGCCCACATTCACGCTTCCGAAAGTCCTTTCGCCGCCCGCCCCGACCACGTGGGCGGCAAAGCCGCCAATCTGGCCCGTTTTGATGTGATCGAGGACGTGAGCGCCCCGCCTTGGTTCGTCATCGACGCGGATCTGTTTCGCAAGCGACTGCGCGACCCCGAACTCCGCCAACGGCTCGAATCCGCCCTGGAAGCGAAAGATGCCGGCGCCGCGCGGGCGCTCGTCCGCAACGCCCCCCTCCCCTCCGAATTTCGGAAGGAACTCACGGCGGCGCTTTCCACCCTCGCCGGACCGGATGATTTCCTCGCCGTTCGTTCGTCCGCATTGGGCGAGGATTCCGCGCGGCTCTCTTTTGCCGGACAGATGGACTCGTTTTTGTTTGTCAGGGGCATCGACGCCGTCGAAAACGCCATCAAAGCCTGCCATGCCTCCGCCTTTTCCGACCGCGCCCTCGCGTACCGAATGGCCAAGGGTCTTGGAACCGATGACATTGCCGTGGCCGTGATCGTGCAGCGTATGGTTCCCTCCGAAGTTTCGGGGGTGTTGTTCACCGTCGATCCCATCCGCAATGAACGCGACCACCTTCTGGTCAACGCCACCCATGGACTCGGCGAAGGCGTGGTGCAGGGCAATCTCGTCACCGATACCTGGCGCATTTCCAAAGACAGTGGCGAAGTCGAAGCCGAAATCCGGGAAAAAGATGCCCGATACGTGTTTGACACCGATGCCGGACATGGCACGCGCATTGAGAACCTGCCCGCCGAATCCGCGAAAGAACCCTGCCTGAGTCCGGAGCAACTCCGGCAACTTTCGAAAGCGGCGTTGGCCGTGGAAAACGCCCTCGGAAAGCCGCAGGATATCGAATTCGCCTTTGCGGACGGCAAGCTCCACCTCTTGCAAACCCGACCCGTCACCACCCTGTCCGCCGGACCCGAAGACGGCCCCCGCCGGGTTTGGGACAACAGCAACATCATCGAAAGTTATGCCGGGGTCACCACCCCGTTGACCTTTTCCTTCATTCGCCGCGCCTACGCCTCCGTTTATGATCAATTTCTGGAGATCATGGGGGTTCCATCCAAAACCCGGAGCGCCAAGCAAGCCCTTTTCGCCAACATGCTGGGACTCATTCGCGGGCAGGTGTATTACAATCTCCGCAACTGGTATGCCCTCATCCGCTTTTTTCCCGGTTACCGCTTCAACCGGGATTTCATGGAAAAAATGATGGGGGTCAAAGAAAGGTGGGAGGACGATGATCCCGCGTCCGCACAAAACGGATTCGCACGGCGTTATGTGATCGACCTTCCCCGCATGCTCCGCACCGGGCTCCGCATGATCCTGAATCTGTTCACCGTGGACAAGAAAATGCAACGTTTTCTGGGGGACTTCAACCGAACGCACGCCCGCGTCCGCGCCCTGCCGCTGGAAACCTTGCCCGCGCACGAACTCCAACGCCACTATCACGAACTCGAAGACGAGGTGCTGCGCAAATGGAAACCGCCCATTCTCAGTGACTTTTATGCCATGATTTTCCACGGTGTCCTCGGCAAACTCATGCGCGCGTGGGACATCGACCCCAATGGGAATCTGCAAAACGATCTCCTCTGCGGGGACGAACGCATCGAATCCTCGGAATCGCCCCGCCTGCTCATGCAGATTGCCCTGCAAATGCGCAACGATCCCAAACTCCACCGCCTTTTGAAGGATCACGATGCCGCCGACCTGAGCGCACGTTGGCGCGCGGGAGAATTTCCCGAATCCATCTCCAGCGAAATCAACGCCTATCTCGATCAGTTTGGCGACCGCGGCATGAACGAACTGAAGCTCGAAGAGCCCACGCCCTGGGAAAAACCCGATTTTCTCTTTTCCGTGTTTCGTAACTACGCGCTTTCCGACGCCGCGCCCGATCCGGAAGGAATGGTCCAACGGCAAACGCAAACCCGGGAAGCGGCCGAAGCCAAGGTTTGCGAACAGCTCGGCACCCAACGCCTGAAGTGGGGCCTGCGCAAACAAACGCTCTTCCAGTGGGTGCTCACGCAAACCCGCCGACACGTCCGCAACCGCGAAAACCAACGTCTGGCCCGCACCCGGGTGTTCAGCCTCGTGCGCCGTATTTTCCTCGGCTTTGGCAACGCCTTCACCGAAGAAGGCGTGCTTCGGAGTCCGGAGGACATCTTTTATCTCACCGTCGAAGAAATTTTTGATTTTGCCGGAGGCACCGCCGTCACCACGGACCTCCAAGCCCTTGTCGAGGTGCGCAAAAATGAATTCCAAGGGTATCGCCGGGCAGAACCGCCCGCCGAGCGTTTCGAGACCCACGGCCTCGTCTACTGCCGCAATCCCTTTCGGAACATGACCCCGCCCGCCCCGGTTTCCGGCGAAGAAGGCGACTTGCGCGGCACCTCCTGTTGCGGCGGACAGGTGCGAGGTCCCGTGCGGGTCATCCTCGCGCCCGGGGACGATTTGAACCTCAACGGAGAAATTCTCGTCGCCGAAAAAACCGACCCCGGTTGGATCCCCCTGTATCCCAGCATTTCCGGACTGCTCATCGAACGCGGCAGCGTCCTCAGTCACTCCGCCATCGTCGCCCGGGAAATGGGCATTCCCGCCATCGTCGGCATCCCCGGTCTCACCGCCACCCTCAAAGAAAACGACCAAGTGGAAATGGACGCCGGGGCCGGATGGGTCAAAATTCTCAATCGGAATTCCCCCGCGGGGGAAACCGAAAAAGCGGCGGCTTCCTGAATCCGTGAGAACGGCTTTCCGCGAATCATTTGTCGTTTCCAGTGGGATTCCGAAGATGACCCTCCGTCCGGCGAAGCATCCACAGAGATCACCTCCACTTCTATTTTTGGATTTCCCATTGCACAGCTCTGAGTCCATCAGCGGACCCCGAAAAGATCGGCGGGGTTTTATCGCTGTTTTCTACGGAAGACCTTCCGCCGGTCTTTTTTTCAACTCAGCAGTTTGCATTTGTTTTATATGTCAAACACTGAAAGACGGCTTTGATGAAATTTTGATGAGGATGGTTTTTTCCCATCGTGTCCGCATGGATTCCCGTAAAGAGAAAGGCGCCCTGAAATCATCCGGGCGGATCTCATAATTAGTGAAACTGTCGAATCGTCGTCGTCGAAGCTGTCCCCAGCTTCGATATCCAGATC
>PXAS01000354.1 GCA_003565815.1 PVC group bacterium | reverse complement strand
GCAAGCGGGTCGGGTATGAATTCAAGTACAGTGAAAACCCGTCGATTACCCGCTCCATGCGCATTGCGTTGGCGGATTTGAAACTGGATCAATTGCGAGTCGTGATTCCCGGTTCCGTTCGCACAAATTTGGACGAGCGGATCGAGGCCGTGGGGATCGAGGTGTTGGATTAAGAGTCTAAACATTTCCCTCTCTCCCTCTCTCTTTTTTTCAAAGCTGGACGTTCGCGGTTCGCTTTACCGTTCCAAAATGCAGGTGGGTTCTTCGGCGAAGGGGTCGCGGTGGACGCTGTTGGCGCGGGAGCGGGAGCCGCCACAAACGACACGGTATTCGCAACGTCCGCATTTCCCTTTGAGTTTCCGGGGATTGCGAAGGTCGGTGAACAAGTCGTCCTCGCGGTACACCCGGGTGATGGAATGGGTTCTGACGTTTCCGCGTACGGTGGCGAGAAATCCGCTGGGGCAGATGTCACCGGTGTGGTCGACAAAACAGAAGCCGTTGCCGGCATTGACGACTTTCGAGGAGGCGGGGATGGGCGTGCGGCGTTTCGCGTGCGGAGTTCGGTGTGTGGAATGCGGCGTTTCGTGGGGCGTGTCCTCTTTGTGTTGCAGGAGATGGCGCCGATAATGTTGGGCTTCGGTAACTTTGATGACGTAGGGAGCGGTTTGGGAAAGGGCGTGGAGTTTGGCGAACAAGGCTTCGGTTTCCTCGGCGTTGCAGCCCTGTAATTCGGAGCCGCGCCCGGTGGGCACGAGGAAGAAAACTTCCCAAAATACGATATCGAGGCTGGCCACGAGGGCGGCGATCTCGTCGAACTCTTCGAAATTGTTTCGGCAGAGGACGGTGTTGATTTGCAGGGGGATGTCGAGTTCGCGGGCCCAGCGGGCACCTCGGAGGGTGAGGTCGAAGGAGCCGGAGACGCGTCGGAAATCGTCGTGTTGTGCGGCGGTGGGCGCGTCCAGACTGAAGGCGACCTGATCGATGCCGGCGGCCTTGAGGGAGGCGAGGCGTTCGCGAGTCAGGCGCGGCGTACCCGCGGGAATGGTGCCCATGCGCAGTCCCAGGGATTTCCCGTGGGCAATCAGCTCTTCGAGGTCGGCCCGCTGGATGGGATCGCCGCCGGTGAGCACCACGATGGGGGTGCCCATGCTTTTGATTTCTTCGAGGAGCGCCTTGCCCTCGTCGAGGGACAATTCCCGGGGATCGCGCCAGTCGATGGCGGAGGCGCGGCAATGGCGGCAGGCCAGGGCGCAGGCGCGGGTCACCTCCCAGATGACCAGGAGCGGTGCCTGGGCGAAGTCCACGGAAAAGGGAGTTCTGCGGATGCCGGGCCGGCTGTTTTGGGTGGATTGATCGGTCTGAACCGACCGATCGGTCGGGCCGCTGGGATGGGCCGCTTGCCGAGGGGGATGCATTGCGTTCATCCCTTGTTGACGATGGTCTTCAATGTGAAGACATGGATGAACATTCCGCATTCCGTGATTCTCGGCGTGCAACGTGTGATCAAAGTAGGCCTGGAAAAGCGCTTTCTTCCAAAGGGTGTCGTTTTCAGTGGATCCATCATGTATCCTTTCAAGGGCAATATGCTTCGGAGATGTCTCTTACACCCATTCGTTCTGACTTGGCAAGACCTCATTGAAAATTGTTGGGACAGCGGGAAGTAAAAGACAAAAAAACCGCACCATGTCGGTGCGGTTTTTTGGGGGACGCGGGCGTTTTTACCCGCATGCCGTAGGTTTCGGGATGATGCCGGGGCGTTGTTACGCCTTGGCGGCGGCGAAATTTTTCGCAACCTCGTCCCAGTTGACCACGTTCCAGAAGGCGGAAATGTAGTCGGGACGGCGGTTTTGGTAGTTGAGGTAGTAGGCGTGTTCCCACACGTCCAAGCCGAGGATGGGGGTGCATTCCACATCCACGAAGCCCTTCATCAGCGGATTGTCCTGATTGGGGGTGGAGGTGACCACCAGGCTGCCGTCGGCGGTGACGCCCAACCAGGCCCAGCCGGAGCCGAAGCGGGTGGCGGCGGCGTTGGCGAATTTTTCCTTGAATGGCTCCAGGGAGCCGAAGGCTTCGTCGATGGCCGCGGCCAAGTCGCCTTCGGGGCTGCCGCCATTGGAGCCAAGGACTTTCCAGAACAGGGAGTGGTTGGCGTGTCCGCCACCATTGTTGCGCACGGCGCCGCGAATGTCGGCGGGTACCGAAGCGAGGTCGGCAATCAGATCTTCGACGGATTTCGCGGCCAGATCGGCATGGCCTTCGAGGGCGGCATTGACCTTGGTGACGTAGCCGGCGTGGTGTTTGTCATGGTGGATTTCCATGGTGCGCGCGTCGATGTGGGGTTCGAGGGCGTCTTTGGCATAGGGGAGGTCGGGTAAAGTATAAGCCATAATGTGTTCTTCCTTTTTTTCGGTTGTGATTCTCCGGATTCGCCTTGGGCGAATGATGAGTCTTATTATAGCGGAAATTTTGAGGTTGTCCAGCGATGCACCCGGAAAAAAAAGACCCGGTCGGAGGACCGGGTCTTTTGACGGGGATTGGAAAGGTTTGTGTGCTCAGAAGCTGTAACTGAGACGGAAAAGGCCGATGGCATCGGTATCCTCGCTGCCGGCGCCGGCATGGACGCCCATTTGCACGTCCCGGGTCCAGTTGTAGATCATGCCGGCGAGCACTTGCACTTCGCTGCTGTCTCCGAAGGCGCCGGCATTGTTCATCCAGCGTGTTTCGAAAAGGAAGTCCAGTTCCGGAGAGACGTGCCAGAGCAAGGAGGCGCCGGCCATGGCTTGATTGTCGCTGTTGGGGTTGATGCGATACCGGGCGTCCAGCACCCAGGAGACGTGATTGTAGAGCTTGTTCCCGTAGGAGATCCCCGCGGTCCAGACCGGGTCGCCGTTCCCCAGACCCTTGTCATCGTCGCCGGTGGGCAGGGTGACGCTCAGGTGGGGAATGAAATAGGGGTAGCCGAAAATATCCTCGTAGGCGCGCAATTGAAATGTGGCTTCAACGTCGCCGATTCCGGATTCACTGGATCCGATGTCAGGGGAGAGATCCACGAAAGGAATCCCCACTTGCACGGCGATATGCTCGCGGATGCCGTAACGAAGGTAAGGGACCACCTCGGTGCGTTCGAAGGTGGTCGCTCCCACGGTGGATTCCATGAAACGGACGCGCGCGCCGGTTTCAATTTGTTCCCAACGGGGAAATTGATTTTCGACCGTGAACACGGTGCGCTGGGGTTCTGCGAAAGCCCGGGTGCCGAGGGCGCCCAGGGTCAACATGGCAAACAACCACTTGGAATACGTCATAAAATAAATCTCCGGACAGGTTCTTAAGGTTCAAGGAAATGCCACTTAGGCAGAATCCGGAGACAATTCCAACAGAAAATTTCCAAAAAGGCAATGAAAGAATTCCATGAAGTTGCATCTTCTTGTCCGCGTTTCGTTGACATTTTCATGCTTCCCCTATACAAAAACCGCATTTCCTTTGATCAAACCTTTTGTCGAAGCCTTTGAACCCCGTTTTTATCCCCCTGAAAATTTTGGAGCTTTTTCTATGAACCCTTTCGATTCCCTTCTGCGTTCCCTCACCCTCGACAGCGGAAAACAGATTCATTACTACAGTCTTGCGATGCTGGAGGAGCAGGGAAAAGTCGATTTGATGGCCTTGCCTTTTTCCGTGAAGATCCTTTTGGAGTCCCTGCTGCGCATGCAAAACCACCCGGCGTACAGCCCCGATCAGGTGAAGGCGCTGTTGCAGTGGACGCCCGGCGGGGATTTGGACGGGGAATTTCCCTACATGCCTTCCCGGGTGCTCTTGCAGGATTTCACGGGCGTTCCCTGTGTGGTGGATCTCGCGGCCCTGCGCTCGGCCCTGGAACGGGCGGGACACAATCCGGCCGAGATCGAACCCCAAATTCAGGTCGACTTGGTGATCGATCACTCCGTGCAGATCGACGAATATCGCGGGGCGGACGCCTTTGATCTGAACCTGGAAAAGGAATTCGAGCGCAATCACGAGCGCTATGTGTTCCTGCGCTGGGGGCAGGGCGCTTTCAAGAAGTTGAGCGTGTTGCCGCCCGGGCTCGGGATTTGCCACCAGGTGAACATGGAATATCTCGCCTCCTGCGTGGGGACGGAAACCGATGGCGAAGGACGGACGATCGCCTATCCCGACACCTTGGTGGGGACGGATTCGCATACGGTGATGATCAATTCCATGGGGGTTTTGGGGTGGGGCGTCGGCGGCATCGAGGCGGAGGCGGCCATGTTGGGTCAACCCATTCCCATTCTCACGCCCAAGGTAGTGGGGTGTCGCCTGGTCGGCAAACTGCCCGATACCTGCACCCCCACCGACATTGCCCTCAAAGCCACCCAGGTGCTGCGCGCCAAAGGCGTGGTGGGTTCCTTCGTGGAATATTTCGGCGAAGGACTGGACTCCATGACCGTTGCCGACCGCGCCCCCATCGCCAACATGGCCCCGGAATACGGCGCCACCATGGGATTTTTCCCCATTGATTCGGCCACCACCGATTATCTGCGCCTCACCGGACGCAGCGACGAACAGGTGGAACTGGTGGAGGCCTATTGCCGCGCCCAAGGCCTCTGGCGCGAACCGGGCATGCCCGACCCCGCTTACAACGATGTGGTGGAAATCAATCTTTCCGAACTCGAACCCAGCGTCGCCGGACCCAAACGCCCCCAGGACCGGATTCTTGTCCGCGACGTGGGCGAATCCTTCAACACCGGGCTCACCGCGCCGCAGGGGCCGCAGGGCTTCGGCATGGAGGCCTCCAAAGTCGACGACACCGCCGACGCCGGCCCTTACGGCACGCTCAAACACGGAGACGTGGTCATCGCCTCGATCACCAGTTGCACCAACACCTCCAATCCCACCTTGTTGCTGGGCGCGGGGCTGGTGGCCAAAAAAGCGGTGGAACGCGGGCTCAAGGTGCCTTCGTACGTGAAAACCAGCCTGGCGCCCGGAAGTCGGGTGGTGACCGAATACTTGAAAAACGCGGGATTGACTCCGGCCCTCAACGAGCTGGGCTTCCGGGTCGTGGCCTATGGCTGCACCACCTGCATTGGCAACAGCGGGCCCCTGCAACCCGAAATCGAAGCCGCGATTCAGGACAAGGATTTGAAGGTGGCGGCGGTCTTGTCCGGCAACCGGAATTTCGAAGGCCGGGTGCATCCGTTGACCCAGGCCAACTATTTGGCCAGTCCTCCTTTGGTGGTCGCTTATGCGCTCAAGGGAAACGTGGGCGGCGATTTGATCAACGAACCGCTGGGCCAGGACACCGAGGGGAACGATGTCTATCTCAAGGATATTTGGCCCTCCCGCGAGGAAATCCTCGCGTTGCTGACCGAGGCCAACGATCCGGCCCTCTATCGCCGCATGTACGATAACGTGGTCACCTCCAGTCCGGTTTGGAACCGCTTGCCCGACCTCACCAGTCCCGTGTTTGAATTCCAGGACGACTCCACCTACATCCGCGAGCCCACTTTTTTCGAAGGCTTCGGACCGGATACCGAAGAGCCGGAGGATATTCGGGACGCGCGGGCGCTGCTGTTCCTCGGCGATTTCATCACCACCGACCACATTTCTCCCGCCGGCGCCATTCCGGTGCCCTCTCCGGCGCAAAAATATCTCAACGAACACGGGATTGAGCGGGCCGATTTCAACTCCTTCGGTAGTCGCCGCGGCAACCACGAAGTGATGATGCGCGGCACGTTCGGGAACATCCGCATCCGCAACAAATTGGTCGACCGCGAAGGCGGTTATACCCGCCATTTGCCCGACGGTGAAGAAATGTCCGTCTATGACGCCGCCATGCAATACCGCGAAGAGGACCGGGACCTGGTGGTGGTGGCGGGGCAATTGTACGGCGCCGGTTCCTCCCGGGACTGGGCCGCCAAGGGGACCTTCCTGTTGGGCGTGAAAGCCGTGATTGCCGAGAGCTTTGAACGCATCCACCGCAGCAATCTGGTCGAAATGGGCGTGTTGCCGCTGGAATTTTTGTCCGGTGAAAACGCGGAAACCCACGGGCTGGACGGCACCGAAACCTACGACATCACCGGCATTTCCGAAGGCCTGTCTCCCCGGAAACGCCTTTCCGTCAAAGCCCGCAAGGACGATGGGGACGAAGTGACTTTCGAGGCCGTTTGCCGCATTGATTCCGCCATTGAAGTCGAATACCTGCGCCATGGCGGCATTCTCCAATACGTATTGCGCCAAGTGATGGCGGAAGGCTGATCCATGCCGGACGTACAGCCCCTCCGTCACGCCCTCGCCGCCGATGCCTTGCGAACCTTGCGGGACCGCCATACTCCGCCCGCAAGGTTCCGCGAGGCGGTGCGCCGATTGACGGCCCTGCTGGTGGCGGAAGCCACCCGGGATCTGCCCACGTCCCCCGTGGAAATCGAAACCCCTTTGCGGAAGGTGATGTCCAGGGAGTTGACCGCCCGCATCGGCATCGTGCCCATTTTACGGGCCGGTCTTTCCATGGTGGATCCTTTTTTGGAACTGTTGCCCCACGCGGAAGTTTGGCATTTGGGCTTTTACCGGGATGAGGAGACCCTGGAGCCGGTCGCCTATTACCAAAAACTGCCCGCCGGGCGTCCCGTGGACGCCGCCTACGTGCTCGATCCCATGTTGGCCACCGGCGGCAGCGCTTGCGCCGCTTTGAAGGATTTGCAAACCTGGGGGGTGAAGGAAACCGTATTCCTGGGGCTGCTGGCCGCGCCCGAAGGCATCGCCCGCGTACAGGCCGAATTTCCGGACACCCGCATTCTGCTGTGTGCGGTGGATGAAAAATTGAATGATCAGGGCTACATCGTTCCCGGCCTCGGCGATGCCGGGGACCGCGCCTTCAATGCCGCGACTTGACATCACTCAGGCAAACAAAATCCATGCGCCGACCACGACGATGCCCACGTCGGCCAGGATGTGGCTGAAGCAGGCGGGCAGGATGCGGGCGGTTTTGAGGGTGAGTCCGCACCAGATCGCGCCGGCGATTCCCACCGCCATTGTTGCCACCGTTGTGGAGACGGGCGGCAACCAGGCCCGGACCACGACCCAGTGGTGCAGGGCAAAGCCCGCCGAAGCCAAGAAAATCGCCAGGGTCCTCCCGGGAATGAACGACTGGATTTGTCGCAGGAAAAACCATCGCCAAACCATTTCCTCCAGGACCGCGTTGGCGGTACACCAATAGACGGCCATGGCCGCGAAGACCAGGGGGCTCCCCAAACCCACGGCCCGCAAATGTCCGGCGATTTCCGCGGTGTTCAGCAAGTCGCCGCCCACCCACATGTAAGCGACGGGCACCGCCAACAGGAAAAACAAACCCGTGGGCACTCCGCTTTTCAGATCGGAGAGGCGCGGACGGGGCAGGTGGAACTCTCCGCCATCCACATGCCGGTGCCAGAGCAAGGGAAAGGCCAGCAGGGCAAACTTGCTGAGGGTATAGAGGCCTTTGCCCCATGCCGTGTCCGGCCACCACCACATGGACGCCGCCCCGCCCAGAGAGGGGATCGGGAGGAGCAGGGCCACGGCCAAAAGGGGACGGCGGGGACGGGGGGAGGTTCCTCCGTTTCCTCCGTTTCCTCCGATGTCGGGCGGGGCGGGCACGGGCGGGTTTCCTGAATCAGCCTTCGGATTGGATCAGTTCTTCCAAGGCTTCGACATCACTGGCAAAGGCGCGGATGCCCTGGGCGAGTTTTTCCACGGCCATCGGGTCGAGGTTGTGCTGATAACGGAAATCCTTTTCCTGCAAATGCACGCGTTCGATGTCCATGGCCTTGGCGGCCTCCACGCTGACGCGGGGGTGCAATTCGCCGCTGGCTTCGTGCAACTCGCCCAGCAACGCCGGACTGATGGTGAGCAGGTCGCAGCCGGTGAGTTCCCGGATTTGTCCGGCATTCCGGAAACTCGCCCCCATGACTTCCGTGGGATAGTCATACTTTTTGTAGTAGTTGTAGATGCGTTTGACGGATTGCACCCCCGGATCGTCCGCGCCCTCATATTCCTTGCCGTTTTCTTTTTTGTACCAATCGTAAATGCGGCCGACGAAGGGGGAAATGAGCGTGACCCCGGCCTCGGCGCAGGCCACCGCCTGGGCGAAGGAAAACAACAGGGGGAGGTTGCAGTGAATGCCTTCTTTTTCCAAGATCTCCGCCGCTTTGATGCCCTCCCATGTCGAGGCGACTTTGATGAGGATGCGATCGCGGTCGATGCCGGCGCGGGCATACATTCCGATCAGGTGACGGGCTTTCTCCACCGTCCCTTCGGTATCGAAGGAAAGGCGGGCGTCCACTTCCGTGGAGACGCGCCCGGGGACGATCTCGAGAATTTTCAACCCGAAAAGAATCAGGGTGTGATCGATGATGTCCCCGAGGGGTTTGCCGGCGTGGTCGCGCATGGCCTGGTCGAGCAGCGGACGGTAGGCGTCCTGCTGAACCGCTTTGAAAATCAGGCTCGGATTGGTGGTGGCGTCGCGCGGTTTGTAATCGCGCATGGTTTCGAAGTCGCCGGTGTCGGCCACGACCACGGTATGTTGTTTCAGTTGTTCCAGTTGGTTCATGTCGATATTCCTGTTCGGGGGGTTGGCGCGTGCAATCACAACATCTTCATCGAGCCTTTTGAAAAAGCAAGATCCAGGACCATGATCATGGCGCCCTGGGTTTTGTCCAGGTCTCCGGTGATCTCTTCGATTCCGTCCACCAGACTTTTGATCTGGTCTTCGGGCACGGTGGCGAGGATGGTGCGGCTCCGGTTGTGGTCTTCGTTCATAAAGCTGACGAAACTCGAGAAGAGGGGGATGTTGGAAATATAATGGCCCATGCCCAGGGAATCCAGCACCGTGGCCCCGTCGATGCCCTCCTGCAGGAAAAACTCCAAAAGGTCGTAAAAGAGATCGTCTTCGTACAGAATCACCAGCAGCAGTTTTTGCTTTTGCTGGAAATGCGCCGGTTTTTCATCTTTGGTGCGGCGCAAAAAGGTTTCGTAGAGCACCGAACCGTGGGTCGCAAGCTTCAATTCGTTTTTCACGTTGGTGCGGGCCAGCACCGTGGAAACCGCCGCCAGGGCCTTGAGGTGCTCTTTGACCTGGCCGGAAGGCCCGATGAGCACGAAAAAGACGGACACCTTTTTCTTGTCGATGGCTTCGAAATCAACGGGATGGCGGCTGGTGACGATGAAAAAGACGAAATCATCAAGGTCGTCGAAACGCGCGTGGGGGATGGCGGCGCCGTCGCCAAAGCCGGTGCTGCCCTGATGTTCGCGCTCCAGCAAGGCTTGGAAGATGCGCTCTTCCCCGATTGTTTCCAGATTGGGCGAATGAACGGCCTGGCGGGCAATCACCCGGAGAATGTCCTCCCGGTGTCGGGCGGGAACATTGGCGGCGCAGGCGGCTTGACAGGTGAGGTCATAAAAATTCATGCGGCGGTTTCCTCCATTTCGTCCTCGTTCAGATTCCCTTTCAAGATGGCCATTTTCAAAAGCGGCGGACCGATCAGCTCATTCACGAAAACCGACATGAGGACGATGTTGACCATGTCGTTGAGCACTTGTGACTGCTCCTCGGAGAGGCGTTGCATGACCGGCGAGGTTTGGATCAGCAGCACCAAGCCCAAGGCGACGCCCGCTTGGGGCAACATGCACCACCCCAGGTTGGTGCGGATGGGTTCGCGGATGCCGCTGAGATGGCAACCCAGCCAGGCGCCGATATATTTGCCCGCCGCTCTCACCGCGATGTACACGCCCCCCATCACCGCCAATTCCCGGCGATAAAAGACTTCCAGATTCAGTTCGGTGCCGGCAATGATGAAAAACAAAGCGTAGAGCGGCGGGGTCAACGGTTCCAGGGCCCGGAACAGACGGTGGTTGCGGGCGGAAAGATTCACCAGCACGCAACCCATGGTCATGTTGGAGAGCAGGGGGGAAAGGTGAAAAATAATCGCCGAGGCGGTGGTGAGAAAAATGATCGACAGCGAAAGGATCAACAATTCGTTGGGGCCTTTCTTGTCGCGGGAGATTTTATGGAGCGCGAAGCCGCCAACGAATCCGAGCGCCAGGGAGATGCCCACTTCTCGGAGGGCGTAGATGATGTCGCTGCTCCCGCCGCCGGTCGCGCCGAGCAATTTGCCGATAAACGAAAGGATGAGTCCGAAAAGCAACAGGCAACCGGCGTCCCCCAATGCGATGATGCTGTGAATATAATCGACGAATTTCCCCCTGGCGCGGAGGGAATGGGCCACGGCCAGGGAGGCGGCGGGCGCGGTGGTGGTGGCCACCGCGCCCAGCAAAAGCGCGAAGGGCAGCTCCATGCCCATCAGGATCATGGCCAGGGTGACGGTGGCCAGGGTCAAAAACACCTGCACCAGATTGATGATCATGGTGGCTTGGCCGATTCGTTTCAGTTTCGAGGCCGAAAATTCCACCCCGATGGCCAGCGCGATCAGACCCAGGGCGGTTTCGGTGATGATGACGAAGGATTCGTTCATGGTGGAGGGGAAAATGCCGGTCACCGATTCCCCCACCAACAAGCCCGCGAGGATGTACCCGGTCACCTCCGGCAATTTCAGGAGCGCCGCCAGCTTGCCAATCAGATATCCGAGCAAAAGCAACAACCCCGCCGCGAACATGGGATGTCCGCTGAGGATCGGTTTCAAGTTTTGCAATTGGCCAAGAATGAAATCCACGCCGTTTCCATAGTCAAAACCAAGCCGAATGCAATAGTAGATCGGCAGTCCCTGCCGATAACCCTTCCGTTCGCGACAAGGGATTTTATAGATCGGCAACGCCTGCGATGATCAACGCCCCAACAACAAGCGAATTCTCAACAAAATCATAGAAATTCAAATCCAGATCAAAAAAGTCACCTGCCCCTTCCCCGCCGCTATAACCAACTCGATAACCTGGCCGAGACACGGGACGTGAGGCACAGCCGGAAAGCAACAATGATAATGATAAGCTTAATGCGAAAAGCATCAAAGATTTGACGGCTGAGTTCGGTTTATTCTGACTGTTCAGTCTCTTGAGGTCATTTTTTTTGTGGAAAGAGGATAAACATCAAGGACAAAATTCCCGGTTTTGTGTTTTTTCGAAAAGGGTGGCGGCTTTGCCGAGGATAGGCGGCTTCGCCGCGGATATGGGATATGGGATATGCGCGAGCAAGCTCGCTGGATATGGGAAGGGGCGGCTTCGCTGCGGATATGGGATATGGGATATGCGCGAGCAAGCTCGCTGGAGAAGGGATGGGGCATGTCGGATGGGGTTTGGGGTGCGGGGGAACGTGTGGAGACGGCGCATCTTGCGCCGGGTTGATGAATTTTTGTCTTTCGATGCTCCTTCAAGGATGACACACGGCGCGGGACGCGCCGCCTCCATATCCTTTGCCGGTTTCCGAGCGTCAGTTTCGAGACAGGAGCGCCGATCGCCGTATCGGCGGGGCGGAGGGGGAAGGCGTGCGTTCGGCTGTTGCCGTCCGCTGGCGAATGCGGAGATCCGCGCTCCCGTGTGGGTCCGGCTGTCGCCGTCCGCTGCCAATGCGGAGATCCTCCTTCGCGCTTCGCGGCTACGGCGTGTGGTCTTGGCGCTCCTTTACAGAAGGCCCCATTGCAAACTACATCGAGCCGCGTTTGGAAAGCCAACGGGTCAAGGAGTCTGCGGATTCGGACGACCTGCGTCCCGCGATCAATCCCTCCACGCTGATGTCTTCGTCCAGTTCGGGCCAGTGGATGCCTTCACCGTCTCCGATCAGCTCGTATTTCTCCCGTTCGGCTTGGGTTCCCACGCTCAATCGGGGGAACCATGCCAACGGAACGGAAACCGAACGCCCATCATCAAGGCATACGACCATCGAATCCTCGGTGAATCCCACCGACTGCGCGAAGGCTTCTCTTTCAAGTGTTAAAATGCTCATGCCATGACTCCAAAATTTTTGCTTTGTTTAATTCTACAAGGTTTTGTAACGAACGCAACTCATGATCGCCAAACCGACGCGACCTTGCCAAACGGACCGGTGACAACCAAAATTTGGCTGTGCATCGGTCTCTCCGAACATGCACATGGGGCGGCTCCGTTCCCTCAGCCGAGTAAAAAAAGAACTTATAGGGTCCAATGTCTTCAATGGTTGGCATACATTTTTGTTTTTTAAGGCCACGAATGATGTTCAGACCAAACAGAATATGAAGAAAAACATTTCCATCCTCGATGTCAATAGGAATTAAGGTCTCAGGGCAAGCAAATATGGGCTGCTCTGAAGGTATCAAGGAAGTTGTTACGCCGAGCGGGTGGCGGCTTCGCCGCGGATAAGGGATAATGGATAAGCGCGAGCAAGCTCCCTGGATAAGGGAAGGGGCAGGGGGAATTCGAACATTGAACATCGAACGTCCAACATTGAACGTCGAACAAGATCCTAACCGTGGCGGCTGTCGCCCGCCGCTTGCGGATGCGGAGATCCGCGCTCCCGTGGGCGTCCGACTGTCGCCGTCCGCTGGCCAATGCGCCTCCGGCGCACAAGTGCGGAGATCCTCCTTCGCGCTTCGCGGCTACGGCGTGTGGTCTTGGCGCTCCTGTCAAGAAGGCCCCGGTGATGACGGCTGAAAAGGCAAATGTCTTCTCAGGTTCTATCCGTCCAATATCCTGGCCGGCGTTTGCAGTGTGCGATGGCGACAACCCATATTTGATCACGTTCATGGGTGTAGACAATCAGATAGGGAAAGCGCTGGGTAAGAAATCGCCGGGACCCGTCTGGACGCAGCGACCAACGTTCCGGGGCCTCGCTTAGAATTTGGAGCGAACGTTCTATTTCCGACGCAAAATCAAGACCGAGACCCGAAGCTTTTTCTTCATAATAGGCAACGGCCTCCCATAACTCGATCTCGGCCTCATGAAGCAATGTTACGGGGGTCATGGAGTCTGTGGGTAGCTTGCACGGATCTCAGCGAGTACGGCGTCGCTAGAACGACCTCGTGCCGTACCCTCGCGCACTGCGGCTATACGCCGCTGGATCTCCGTTTCCTGAGCGGGGCTCAGTTCATCATCCCCGGGTTCGTCCAGACTCAGGATCAGATCATGCGCAAGACAAGCGCGTTCGCTTGCCGAAAGTGCCATGACCATATTTCGTGCTTCCTGTGCTCGATTCATGTTTCAATATTATACGGCCACACGGGGTGTGTCAATCGGCGGGATTGGAAAACTCTTCATCTCTTCGGCGTATGGTCGGGCAAGACGGCGGGCGGGCCGGAATTCCGGGAGGCGTCGGAGGGGGGGGGCGGCTCCGCCGCGGATATGGGAAGGGGCGGCTTCGCCGCGGATATGGAATATGGGATATGCGCGAGCAAGCTCGCTGGATATGGGAAGGGGCGGCTTCGCCGCGGATATGGAATATGGGATATGCGCGAGCAAGCTCGCTGGATATGGGAAGGGAGATGTTGGATGGGGTTTGGGGTGCGGGGGAACGTGTGGAGACGGCGCATCTTGCGCCGGGTGGATGAATTTTTGTCTTTCGAATCTCCCTCCAGGCGGACACCCGGCGCGGGACGCGCCGCCTCCATATCCTTTGCCGGTTTCCGAGCGTCTGTTTTGAGACAGGAGCGCCGCTCGCCGTATCGGCGGGGCGGAGGGGGAAGGCGGGCGTGCGGGCTATCGCCGTCCGCTGGCGGATGCGGAGATTGGCGCTCCTGTAAAGAAGGCCCCGGTGATGACGGCTGCACCGGGGAAAAGCCACCCTCGGGGATCGGGCCGGTTGTACATACGGAGAAGATACATCATCGATTGGACTCCATTCCTCTTCCATCCGTTTTCCGGCAAGGCTATCCGTTGGAGTCCATTCCTCTCTTCCATCCGTTGTCCGGCGAAGCGATCCGTTGGAGTCTATTCCTCTCTTCCATCCGTTGTCCGGCGAAGCAATCCGTTGGACTCCACTCCTCTCTTCCATCCGTTGTCCGGCGAAGCGATCCGTTGGACTCCACCCCTATCTTCCATCCGTTGTCCGGCGAAGCAATCCGTTGGACTCCACTCCTCTCTTCCATCCGTTGTCCGGCGAAGCGATCCGTTGGACTCCATTCCTCTCTTCCTTCCGTGGTCCGGCAAGGCTATCCGTGGTCCTATACTTTTCGGAAACCGTCCACAGCACCCACTTCGGTTTCGGATGAAATCTGTGTGATGAATGAATGCGGGGATTGAAATCTCCGGGCGTGGGCCGTCGCTACGCGACGAAGAATGGTTGG
>PXAS01000016.1 GCA_003565815.1 PVC group bacterium | reverse complement strand
GATTGGGGTGCACATTCCCCGGGGTGGCCGCTGCCGCGCCAACCCCGGGCTACGGTGACCGCACCGCCTTCGGGGTGCGTGCAGGGGAAAAGGGTTCACAGCGTTTTCCGGTGGTCGAAAAAGGGGTAGATTGCGTGTTGGATGGCAGATTTACATGCAGAGGATCCCGGCAGGGGTCAGGCAGGGTAGCCCCGGGTCGACAGACCTGACGAGTATGGACATTTTGCTCATGACGACAAGCGTCCCACGCGTTCAAGAAATATCTTTTGTCTGTAGAAACTTCGCTTGGATTGTCACACATGGTGAAGCCGACCTGTTATCAGGATACACCTGATCGACGATCTATTCTGCGGGACTCCGTCACCCTTCCCGTTCACATTTTGGAGGAAGTGGGAGGATGATGCCGCATCCGAATCGAGCCGCATTCCACCGAGGGATTTCCTCAATTTTCTCTTTTCCCTGCTTCAGGTGGGAAACGCGGCTGCGGCCTCCCTTTGGCTCCATCTCAAGCAGGAGACGCAGAGCCGAAGCGAAGGAGGGAAAACACAGCTTGCATGTGGGCTGGACAAAGAAGAGGAGCTTGGGTAGCTGTCGAGCATGACCAACGCCTCCTCGGTTGTCTCCAAAGTCCCGCCGCCGTCCCGTACCAGCGGGACTACGGCGGACAGGCTGGAGTTACCCTCCTTTGCTCTCCGACCTCCATTTACCGAATTTTTAAATTTAAAGTGGCCAAAACAACCAAATTTAAAGCCATTTTGGCCACGAATATCCTCCTCCCTGCATATTAACTCACCATGTCCCACGAACTGATCTTCTACAAAACCCCAACCGGGGAACAGCGCATCGAGGTCGTCTACGAGGATGAGAACTTCTGGATGACCCAAAAAGCATTGGCAGACCTCTTTGCCGTCAATGTACCCGCCATCAGCAAACACCTGAAAAACATCTTTGAGTCAGGTGAACTGACCGAAAAAGAGGTTATTTCCATTTTGGAAACAACCACTCAACACGTTGCCCTTGCGGGAAAGACGCAAACCAACAAAACGAAATCGCACTATCCGTCGATTACGATGCGAAAGCCTCCATTACCCGGGACTTTTTCGCCACGGTACAAAACAAGTTGCATTGGGCCATTACCGGAAAAACGGCGGCCGAGACGATCTACCTTCATGCCGATGCCGCCAAACCCTACATGGGTCTCAGCACATGGAAAGCGGGACCAGAGGGGAAGGTCCTCAAAAACGCGGGGGTCGGTTACGGCGACTACATCGAACAGATCACCTACCTGCTCTTCCTCAAGCTCGCCGACGAGATGACGGAGCTGGGTTATGACAACCCCATCCACACAACCAAGCGGCGGGACGACGCTTCTACCATAATTTCTTAATATAGGTTATTTTCCCGTTTGGGAAATCTTGACATTGCACGAAAATATGGTTTATTCTCTTATCAAGAGAACTTTTCCCGAATGTGAAAATGAACAAACTCAAGAAAATAAACGAATCCGAGCTGTTGAGCACCTTCCGCGAAGGGCGCAGGGTGATTCTTGCGCCGTTGCGGTTGGTGGGTGTGGAACAGGAATCTGTACGAACGGCTGGGCGGAGGGATGAGCAAGTCGATGCGGTAATAGAAGGAGCGCTTCCGGGAGAGAATGACTGTTTCCGTTTTGTGGTGGAGGTGAAGTCGGGCTACACACCGCTTGTGGTGCGGGACGCGATGGCCCAGGTAAAAAGGTATACCCAGAATAACGAGTATCCGATGATTTTGGTCCCATTCCTCTCGGAAGAACGGATGGAGGAGCTGGAGGCGGAAGGGGTCAGCGGGATCGATCTGTGCGGCAACGGCCTGGTGACGATTCCGGGGCGGTTGTTGATTCGTCGAACGGGAGCGCCCAACCGGTATCCCGACTCCCGTCCGTTGCAGAATCCGTTTCAGGGGAAGTCGGCCATGGTGGCCCGGGTGTTCCTGCGCGAGCTGTCGTTTTCCACTGTGGGCGGTGTTCGGGAGGCGGTGCAAAAGGGTGGCGTGGACATCTCGCTTTCCCAGGTGTCCAAGTCGGTTCAGGCCTTGAAAGAGGCTTTGGTGGTGGGAGGAAAAAAACGCAGTATGCATCTCCTGGATCCGGACCGGCTGATGGATCAGTTGGCAAACGCATGGCGGCCGGAAGTCAAAAAAGAAATCTATATGAGACTGCCGGGAGGGTTGGAGGGGCTGACCCGGCTGAACAATGGAAAAAAAATGGATTGGTCACTGACCGGCACGGCATCCGTGGCGCGGTACGCCGCGTTGGGTCAAAGCGGTCCGATGGATGTGGCGGTCTCGGATCTGGGGCGGGCAGTCACGTGTCTGGAGGGCCGGGTGGAAACGGTGCCGGGGTATGCGGATGTGCGGCTGCTGGAAACGGAAGAGCCGGGATTCTATTTCGATGTTTCCGTCGCGGAAGACGGAATACAGTGGGCGTCCCAACTGCAAACCTGGATCGAACTGCGCAACGGGGACGCGCGACAGCAGACCGCCGCGCGGGAGATACGTGGACAATTGGTTGCGGGGGGTGATGAGTGGACCCGCTAGATGACCCCTTGTGGCCGCACTTTGAACGCCTGTGGCCGGGCATCCTTGAACTTTGTCCCGGTACGCGCTTGGCGGGGGGATATGGTCTGTTTCTCAAGCAGAAATGGTTGCAGTCCAATCAAGGCGGTGGTCTCTTCATCCCGCTGGACCGATGGCGCGACGGCATACCCCGGGTGACCAAAGACATGGACCTTGTGGTGGGTCTCGATCTGATCATGGACGCGGACCGGAACCGTCAATGCCTGGAGTTGCTGCGGGAAAACGGATTTGAGGTGTCCAAAAATGAATCCGGGAAACGTTGGCAGTACTTTAAAGCCCTGGACGGAACGCGAAACATCGTGGTCGAGTTGCACGCCCCCACGCCTCCTGCAAATTCCCGGAAAATCCGGGCCGACCGCATCCGAGTGAAGCACAACCCCTCCCTGGGTGAGGATGGCGTGCATGGTCGACACAACACGGAGGCGGCAGGGAGTGAGCTTTTTCCGTTCTGGTTTGAAATGAACGGTTTGAGAATGGCGGTTCCCAACCCTGTCACCTGGGCTGTCATGAAAATGACCGCAGCGGGGGATCAATGGCAAAAATACAAAGCCTCAAGCCCGGAAGACTCTGGCCGTGAATTTCATCGACTGCAGGCGGTCAAACATGGCCAGGATGTATGCCGGGCCGTGGCGATGATGGGAGCCCGGGAATTCCAGGAAAGTGGAGACGTCGTGGCTCAGATTCGTGAAACG
>PXAS01000023.1 GCA_003565815.1 PVC group bacterium | reverse complement strand
CGATGGCGGAGCTTCCAGCGAGTTTCCAGGCCTGGGTGGCCGCAAAGGCGTAAAAGTCATCGCCCTCCACCCGGAGCAGCGCGTTGATGACGGGATTGCCATCAATGCTCACGGGCACGGGATCGGACTCTGAATCGGTGACCCGGAAAACCCTGGCATCGGAGAGATAATACAGGTTCGCGGGGCTGGCCACCACTTCGTCCACGGCGCTGTTCAAGCCGCTGGCCAGGGTGATCAAGCCGTCTTGGTCGTCATTGACCTCCAGAAGATCATACACGGCGGCACGTTTCATGACCAAGACAATGCGTCCGCCATAAACACCGAGACTTTCCACGCGGCCGTTCAAGTCGGAAATTTTTTCCGTGCCCACGATGGTTCCGTCACTGGTCCAGACGCTTTGATTGCCGTTTTCACTGTCCTCGGCCACAAAATACAGTTGCCCGCCGTCATTGACCATCTCAAGGATATTGGTGGGCAAGTTGTCGGCGGTGGCACTGAGGCCGGCCAGACGCAGGCTGACTTTCTTGAGGAGATTGGGGTCATCGAGGGCCTCGATATAGGCGGCAAGGTCGAATTCCAGTACGGCGGTGTCGGAGGGATTGCGCAAGGTCATGCCGGAGCCACTGAGGTCGACCAGATACTCCGGCGTTCCTTCCCCGCCGGAAAGATCGGAGACCACGCCGGAGAAGCCGCGCACCACGGTTTCGGTTTGAATGCCGGCAATGGGTTCCAAACGAATCATGTCACCCAGGGAGCCGTCTCCCAGGGTGGTGAATCGGTACCACTTGGAGGTTTCGCCGGGCAGAATGGTGTAGCGAGAGCTGTCGAGGACGCCGTCGCCGGTGAAGTCCACATCATAGAAAACGTCGGGACGTCCAATGCCGGTATCCACCAGGAAGCTGCCCGCGCCCGCGAAAGAGCGGTTGGTGAGGATGTCGAAACCGCGGTCGGGCATGCGCTCGATCTTGCGGTTGCCGTAAATGATGTAGACGCGGCCGGCGCGGACACGGGTGCCGCCAATGGAGCTGTTGGCCGTGGGGGCGCCGATGATCAGATCGCTGAGCCCGTCGCCGTTGATGTCGAGGAAGGGCGTGCGGGGCAGAACGCCGAGGCGGTCGGTTTCGTTTTGACCTTCGAAGATGATGTGGGCGTCGCGCAGGTTCAGGGTCGGCGTGGTGCGGGTGGTGACGGAGAAGAAGACGAAGACGGCGCCGCGGTTGCCGGAGGTGAGCACCTGCTCGTCGCTGTAGTTGTCCTTTTGGCCGACGACACGGGTGAAGCTCGGGCGTCCGATGGCGATGTCAATCATGCCGTCGCCGTTGAAGTCCCCGGCGGTGACATGCAACTCGCTGTGGATGGAGGTGGAGCCGAATTCTCCAAGGGTGGCCTGGGTGAACGACACGAAGGTGTGGTTCCGAGCCACAATGGCCGAGGTCACGGGCCGTCGCCAATCGGTGGAACCGGTGAAGATGAGTACGGCGCCGCTGGCGTCGCCCGCATCCTCGCGGGTCCTGACGAGGGCAAAGTCGTCGGCGCCGTCGCCGTTGATATCACCCAACCCTTGTATGGCGCCGCCCAGGGAGGTGGCGGTGGCGCGCCAAATGGACTCGTTAAAGAGATTTCCTTCGGATTCGGCATAGAGGCCGTAGTCGAAGTCGCGCACCAACATGGCTTCGGGGGTTTCCATATAATCGGTGACGTCCTCCAAACCGCGAACAACGTTCAAGAGATTGTTCGCGGTGATTTGGTCGTCGCGAACCCGGAACAGGTAAGTGACAATGCCGCCGTTCACCTGACGCTCGATCTCGACACCCTCGGCGGCGGTCACGGATTCGTCCAGCACCATGCGGAAGATGGTCCCGTTCCATGTCGCTCCGGTTTCCTTTGCGCGGAAATAGAGATTGTTGTTGGCGCCGTCCAGAATGAATTCCGTCCGGGCGCGGCTTTCTTCGCCCCCCCCGGCAGTGGCGATTTCGGAAATGATCTCCAGATCGCTCACGCCCTCGGCATTCAGGATCAACCGCCCCTTGCCGCTATTCTGGGGGAGATGCAGGCCGGGCAAGATAAAGGCCTGTCCTTGGGCGGGATCCTTGTTCTCTTCCCCACCGAAGGCTTTGACCACAAATCCAAGATCTTCGAGTCCGTCGCCATTGACATCCCCGACCACGGAGGCGCGCAACGCGCCCTCATCCGCGGGAGAGAAGGTAAAGTCGAGTTTCCAGGAATCCACCAAACCGGATATGGCGCCGGATTTGTCCTCGATGCGGAGAATCCATTCGCCATTGGGATTTTCACCGATCAGGGACAACAGGTCGCCTTCGGCCTGGAAAATACCGGCATAAGGCTCTTCGGAATCCGCCGGAGACAAAATGGAGTTGCCGTCAAACGTGGCGAAGCGAAGCAGGTTGCCCAATTGGCCGCCGGTGAGCGTTTCGGCGGAGAACAGTTTCACTTCGGTTCCATCGGCGCTGACCAGGGTCATGGACACATCGGCGAGATCCAAATCGCGGTAATTGTCGGGGTTTTCTTTGAGGTGAACGCTTACGGTCACATCGTCCAGGCGAGAGGGAAGTTGATCGACGTTGAGGACCATGTCCGTGGGGCTGGTGGCGATGTCCAAAGACCAGCGAATGAGGCTGCCGTCGTGGCGACCCACCGTGTCCACCACCCGCAAAGTCCATGTGCCGTTCGGCATGTCCCCAAAGAAATCGTGCAATGCCGTCAAGCGGTAGTCGTTGCCTACGGGCAGGTCGTCGTCCAGCGTGACATTGCTCCAGTCGTCGCGGATGCCCAATTCAATGATGGTCTTGTCGGGGCTTTCCAGCGTGAAACGGAGATCCCCGGGATAACGATGCGCCATTTGGATGTTCACCACCACGTCGGTCACATCGCCTTCCAGTCCGTCGATATCGATTTCAGAGACCAAGGGGGCGTCGGTGCGGATGATGAGATCGAAATCAATGACGGTATTGGTGTTGCTGGGTTGCGAATCGGTGATCCGCAGGGTCCACTGTCCGACGGGGTCAAGTCCGCTGAAAACAGCCAAATCCCCATCGGGCAGGAAGGTGCCGTTAAAGGTTCCGCTTCCGCTGTCGATGGAATTGATCGCAAACTGGGAGAACAGGGTGTTGATCATGCGGGAACCCGTGCTCGCCAGGTTTTCGAACAACAAGACACTGTCGGCTACCGTTTGACCGTCTTGCAAGGGCGCGATCAATTCAACTTTCAGCCCGGACAGGTTTCCGGTTTGCAGGTCGTTGATGCGGAAGCGAATGTCGGTGATGTCGGTGCCGTCGAAGTCATCCGG
>PXAS01000001.1 GCA_003565815.1 PVC group bacterium | reverse complement strand
TTCAATTGCCAGTGGTATACAAGGGTCAAGTCATCCATGATCTTGGCTTCAGGATGGACATGCTTGTGGAGGACCAGGTGGTCGTTGAACTCAAATCTGTTCAGATAATTGAACCAGTGCACAAAAAACAGTTATTGAGCTACCTCCGTCTGTCAGATAAGGAAATCGGGTTGTTGATCAATTTCAATGAAGTTCTGCTGAAGGATGGGATACTCAGAGTTGTAAACAGTTCTTCCACGTCTAAGGACGTGCGAGAACTTTTATGATTTCTCCGGCTCGGAGAAATCATAAATCTCTCTTCTCCAGAGCTCTGCGGCTCCAGCGGAGTCTTCGAAGCGGGCGAGAGACAATAATATCTTACGCCTTGACCCAAACAGGCAGTCAACATGGTTTTAAGCTTTTTACTGGCTACGTACGCTTAAACCGGAAGAGCCTAATAATTACAGCAGCCTGAAAACCAGCTGATCAAGTCTTCGGATCAGTTTGCCGTAAAGGCCTCCATATCCAGGAAATGATCCAAAGAGTTTTTGTTTCTGCTTTTGCAGATTATCATCAGAGCTTGATTCGGGAGATGACTGTGTCAGGGCTATGGCCAGACGTTCATGGGAGAGATAATTTTTCAGTTGATCCAGAAATATTTCCATATCAGCCTGAAAGCCCTCTCTCTCAGATTTCCAGAACTCTCTGACTTCTGGATCAGGCTTACTTGATAAGGCCTGACATATCATGGCGTAAAGAAAATTGATGTGAGAACCAGGGATTCCCCTTCTCCAGCCCAGAAGCCAGGGGGTTCGCCAGAATAACAGAAACTGATTTTTACCCAGCCTGATTATTTCATCCAATCCTTGCCAGGCCCATAACAGGACTTCATCATCCCAGGCAGGTTCTGTTTCTTCCAGCTTCCAGGTGGAGACAGCTTTGCCCTTGCTTTCAGGGAATGGTATTCCCAGCCACTCATTGAGGATGGAGGCCAAAAGTTGATTAGCCTGGGGGGAAGCTGGGGTTTCCAGATGAGAATAACTTAATATGAATTCACCCTCGCCAAACGACCCTCTGATTATGCAAGGCTGATCAGATAAAAAATCAGGGCTTAAGTTGATGCCGTAGACCTGTTCCCATTTTTTCAAATCGTTTGGCTCAACCTGGGACAGATTCAGATCAGAACTCCAGAAGTCTTTGCCGGGTTTGAGATACCTGGCTGTGACATCTATCTGCTGATGTGAGTCAGGGACGGGTTCAAATTGAGACGGCCACCACACAGGCAGAAAAAGCTCTCTTTCCTTACCCTGGGAGCTTGATTTTACCCGGCATAAAATATGTCCGCTGAAGTTGGGCAGACGATCCTTGAATGGCTTCCTGCTCCAACAGCAAAGATCAAGACACGGACAACTTGAGGTTGATTTCAGAGCCAGGCCGGCCCCGCCGCAAGTCCCCAGGTATTTTCCTCCTGAATGGATATATCTTTTGATATTATCCATCCCGATCCTGCCGAGACTCTGGGCCTTAAGTCTTGCCCAGCCTCCAGGGACCAGAAGCCCGGCAGGGATTTTCTGGTCAAGAACACCGCTCTTGATCGCCTTTGAGTCAATCACCTCAAAGGCGATATCTAGATCCCTGAGGGCCCTTGTGAGCATGACGCCCCAGAGATGAGACTCATCCCACAGGACATAAAAGGTATTTTCTGATCCCCTCATAATAAAAGGTTACCAGTAACATATTATTTATTCAAGGATAATCATGGAGGGTTATTAATCCCAGAAGTTCCTATATCAATAAAAAGCAAATCACAAAAAAACGCCGGTTCGGGTAAACCGAACCGGCGTTTGATTTTAAAAAACCTATATTAAAAGCGAGATGCAACATCCCTATTTAACAGATCGTTCAAAAAACCTGATGGCGAGGAGCAAAAAAAGTTCAAGATTGCAGCGTATTCTGTCATACGTAAGAGTTTGAACTTTGTGCAGCGACAAAGCAAGCAGTGATTTTTCAATGATCTGTTAAAAGGAATAGCCTATGCTCATACCAATCATATGCATCTCAGTTTCGTATTTACCATTGGCAGGCAACCCGAACTCTTTACCAAGATCATTGTTCTTTTTCCTGCTTTCCATTTTTTGATACCCATATGCCAGATCAAAATTGAAATCACTGTATTTTAATCCAGTGCCCAAGGTGAAAAGATGTGAATCAGCATCTGGAATAGCGGGTTCAAAAGTTTTGTCAGGAACCGGATTATTTCCATATAGATAACCTGCTCTCAGCGAAACAATATCATTGAGTTGATATTCAACTCCAAGATTAAAGGCAAAGGTATCTTTCCATTTTTTCTTTTCAGTGATTCTATCTGTAAATTGTTCGCCATCAAATATTGGCTCCTTGAGCTTCAAATCCAGTTTATCATATGAAGACCATTCCTCCCAGCGAAGACCTGTCTCAATTGTCCATCGATCAAACCCAGTGTAGCTGACCGCGGCATGGACCACCGCCGGGAGCTCAAGATCAACAGATGCAGGTGTATTGGGAAGTAGAAATGCAAGGTTTGGATCAGGAAGCTTGAATTTCACATCTCCGTCAATATCAACCTTAATTCTGCTGCGATAAGAAGCTCCAATGGAAAAGTCTCCAGGCAAATCGATCAACACGCCCAGGTTGTAGCCAAAACCCTCCCCATCTCCTTTGAATTTCTGATTGCCGTCAGGCAGTTGACCTATTGATGGATCAAAAAGAAAAACTTTTCTTTCCAGAGTAGTATCAAGGAATAAAACACTTACTCCCCCACCCACAGACAGCCAGGGAGTTGCCTGAAAGGAAAACGATGGGTTGATATTATAAGTCTCCATTTCTGATTTGGTCGCCAGGTAGCGTCCTTCCCATGTTTCACCCCAGTCAGTTCCCAGGCCGAACGGGTTAAAAACTCCTATGCCTATGGCAAAACGTTCATTTGCCTTATGAGAGAGATAAAAAGTACTGGGATAAAACACATCGCTTTTAGTCTTGTATCTCTTGCCATCTAGATCATTGGTAAACTTTCTGTCAGGAAACAAAAGAGTTGTTCCCAGCCTGATCTGAGTGCCTTCAAGCTGATTTAACAAAGCGGGATTGAAAAATATGGCCGAAGGATTATCAGAGTGAGCGACCTGAGCATTGGCCTTGCCCAATGCGGCCGCATCCTGAGTAAAGATACCAAATCCAGCTGCATGGGCTGAAGCAGCTAACACAACAAACTGAAAAATAAACAGCAATAGACATGCTCTAATTCTTTTAACCCATGAGTTCATAAGCCCTCCACAATTTTCGGTTATACTTAGAAGACGG
>PXAS01000112.1 GCA_003565815.1 PVC group bacterium | reverse complement strand
GTGCCAAATCCAAGAGCCCGGTGCGGGCATCGCCTTCTCGGTGGCCATCGAAGAAGTGGCCGGCATTGAAAGCCAGATGAAAAAATTTCGCGAACAAGCCCGCGAACAGTACCTTTAATCAAAAAATCCAACTGCCATGCCTGAAGAACCGAAGACAAAACTCCGCGCCCGAGATGTGATGGTCCGCGACCTGCACTACATCGACGGAATGGCCACCGCCGAGGAAGCCGCCGAGCTGATGCGGCAGAAAAATACCGACACCCTCCTGGTCACCAAGCGCCACCCGGACGACGCCGTGGGCATGGTAGCCGTACAAGACCTGATCAAGAAGGTGGTGCTCACCGAGCGCTCTCCCCTTGCGGTAAATGTGTACGAGGTGATGACCAAGCCCGTGATCAGCGTGCCCGCAAATATGGACGTGCGCTACGTGGTGCGCCTCATGTCGCGCGCTGACATCCGCCGCGCCCCCGTGGAAGAGAACGGCGAGTACATCGGTCTGGTATCGTTTACCGATTTGGTTATGGGGAAATATCTGTTTTGATCACCTGTTCGCTCGCGGACTGGTTCCGCAGTCAGATCACTTCGAAGACCTCGCCACGCGGCGCGACTACCGTGCTTATGACAAATCACATCCCATGAGACCTGCATTCATTTTCTTCATTCTCTTTACTTTCTGTTCGCTTGCGTCCCGCTCACAGGGGCACGATTCCCTCTTCATGGCCTCTGCCATCGACAAACTGAAAAACTCAAAGGACTACACCTTGTCAATGGCAGACACAGTGCCGCCGGATCAATACGATTTCCGACCGACACCGGAAGCGATGACTCTTGGCGACCAACTCTTGCACCTCTCCGCCAATTTGGGTTGGCTGGCTTCTGCTTATTTATCTGAGGGAGAAAACCCTGTTTCGGAAAGCGACAAAGCGCTCCGGGACAAAGACAGCATCCGGGTGGTGGTGGCCCGGACCTACGACCACGCGATTTCTGTTCTGCAAAAATTTGATCCGAAGTCGCTCGGAGACACCGTTGAGTTCTTTGCCGGTCCGATGACCAAAATGCAAGTGATCAATTTGATGAGCGACCACCAAACCCATCACCGGGGGCAGCTGATTGTGTACTTGCGGCTGAGCGGGTTGACGCCCCCGAGGTACGTGGGGTGGTAAAGGCCGGGATTCGGGTTGACCGAACAGAGCTGATCCGCCCTCCGGGACACTCAGCGCATTAAGGGATGCTAAAGATTTTGCTTAGTTTTGGCGCCGATAGCAGGATTTCAGCAGTTTTTTGTTGCGAAAAGCGCTGTATCATAAAAATTTGCGGAAAGCCACATCTCATTTCGGGATGAACGGAGACATTTGACGAATGAAATCAAAATTGAATCTGTTGCACAGGATTGCTCTTTGGACGAGCATTCTCGGCATCACAGCAATCATTGCTGATTTCGGCTTTGCGCAAAGCGAGATTGCAAAGAGGTTTCTGGAAGGGACTTATTTCGCGGTACTCGGCGTGGGAATTGTCTCGACCTTCGTGCGCTATTTCAAAAATTACAAACGGATCAAGCGGAAGGTTTTCATCTTTGACCTCATATCCGTCAGCTTTACCTTTTGGGTATTCTATTTGTATCTTTTTGTGGGAGTCCCCTTTGAAACGGACCTGCTGCTTGAAAACCCGATTTGGGTGAGAATAGCGGTCTTGTTCACCTTCATCCGAGAGTTCTCTGAAATCAGGTTCAACTATAAGCGAACGCTTCTAAATCCGGCCCAGCTTTTTGTGGCCAGCTTTCTGGTGATTATATTTTTAGGAACGCTTTTGCTCATGGTGCCCAATGCCACGCACGAGGGCATTTCATTTATCGATGCGCTGTTCACATCCACCAGCGCCGTATGTGTGACGGGCTTGATTGTGGTGGATACGGGAAGTTACTTCACGGAATTCGGGCAAATCATTATCATGCTCCTCATCCAGACGGGAGGATTGGGCATTTTGACCTTTGCAAGCTACTTCAGCTATTTTTTCAGGGGCGGCGCGACTTATGAAAATCAGCTTGTGCTGAGCGACATGACGAGCTCTAAAAAGATCAGCGATGTGTTTTCCACACTCAAGTACATCATTCTCATCACATTCAGCATAGAATTGGTGTCGGGGCTCCTTATTTACAGTAGTTTGGAACTTGATCACTTCGAGTCGCGGTACGACGAAATTTTCTTTTCGGCATTTCACGCTGTTTCGGCTTTTTGCAATGCCGGGTTTTCCACCTTGCCGGACAGCCTGTACCAAGAAGGCTTCAAGTACAACTACTATTTGCAAATCATTGTAATCCTTTCCTTTGTATTGGGAGGACTGGGCTTTCCGATCGTTGCCAACATCATCAATTACGTGAAGTACCGCCTCAAAAAACTGCTTTCTTTCGGCGGCAAGAAAGTCGGGTATCGCCCGTGGGTGATGAACCTGAACAGCCGGATCACCCTGGTGACCACGCTTTCCATCTCAGCGGTGGCATTCGTCGCCTTTTTCTTGTTGGAGTATGAAAACACCTTGGCCGAGCACAGCGGCATCGGGAAGGTGGTGACGGCGCTGTTCGGAGCCACCACTCCGCGCACAGCGGGTTTCAACTCGATCGACACCTCGGCCATGCTGTTTCCGACCACGATGATGGTATTCTTGCTCATGTGGATCGGCGCTTCGCCGGCCTCCACGGGCGGTGGAATTAAAACCAGTACTTTTGCCGTCGCAACGCTGAATATCTTGAGTTTGGCCAAAGGAAAGTCGAGAATCGAAGTGTTTCGAAGAGAAATCGCGGATGTTTCGGTCAGAAGGGCTTTTGCCATCATCTCGCTTTCGCTGATTGTGATCGGCTCGGGAATCATGCTGATTGCATTGTTTGACAGTGATAAAAGCCTGATAAATATCGGTTTTGAATGCTTTTCCGCCTACAGCACCGTGGGACTGAGTTTGGGAATCACCGCAGATTTGTCCGAGGTGAGTAAGCTGATCATCATTGTCATTATGTTTGTAGGCCGGGTCAGTATGCTGACCATTGTCATTGCCGTTTTCAGAAAGATTAAACACCAAAACTATCGTTATCCAACTGAAGAGATAACGATGAACTAACCGGATAGATTTATGAAGTACTTGGTCGTAGGACTCGGAAATTTCGGCGCTTCGCTGTCGCAAAAGCTCACTGCGCAAGGCAATGAAGTGATCGGCGTAGACACCCGCATGGAGAAGGTGGACCTGTTCAAGGAAAAGATCTCTCACACCATATGCATGGATGCGACCGAAGAATTTGCGGTGTCGGGGCTGCCGCTTGAGGATACCGATGTGGT
>PXAS01000262.1 GCA_003565815.1 PVC group bacterium | reverse complement strand
TGACCAGATTCTGCGCTTCTTTGTTTTTCAGGGCCAGAATCATCCCCAGACGGTTTTCGACAAGAAATTTTGTGTTGTGGTTTTCATAAAGCCAATCGATATAGGCTTCCGTCTGATCCGGAAGGTTAAGATCCTGACCTGCCAGCATGTCCCACTCAATCTCCGGGCGAATTCTTTCAGAATACCTTTGCCAAATGGCATAGGCGTTGATGACTTTGATCACAGGATATAATTCAGCATCCCCCTCCGCCACCGACAGCAGACCGGGGTCCACCCTGAAATTCGCCAGCAGTGCTGGTTGCATCACATCCCAATTCTCCATGAGATATAAAACGTACAGGTAAACATCCCGAACCAACACGTCAATCGTTTCACGGAAGGTTTCCGACTCCTTCGTTTCTGCAATGCGTGAAGACATCCCGTGCCAGGCTTCGAGGGTTTCAAAAGGCCCGTTGTTCAATTCATACCGGAAGACATGATCCAGGATGTGATTCAGGTTCTTATCCAGATCAACCCCTTTTTCACGGAGCATCTCCTCCAGCCTGTGCTTCACGAGAAACTCTTTTTTTACATTCGGTTCAAAACCGATTTTCCGGTAGAGCCACTCTTTGTAATCGGATTTCAAGACATAGCTGTCTCCAATCACCGCCACCGCATCATCCGGCAGATCCGGAATGTCCCAGCCGTTTTGCGCATAGACCTCATTCACCGGATACAATAAAATCGGAAGGGGAGGGCAGGCCGCGGCATCGAATCCGACTGCAAAAAACACCAGGCCATACTGCGCCGTTTTACGGATAATTCCGGGGAGTTTCCTTGTTTTATTTTGTGTCATATTCTATTGGGGGTTCGGGGTTGAAACTTTGAGAAAGTCGGTGTCGGTTTTTGAGCAATATCATTCTAGCATACAGCAACTTTCAGTCAAATCCAGCCCGGATTTCGGCCAAAACAATCTTGTGACGGTTCAGGAGCCTCGACCCACTCGCCTTGGATCAGACTTTGAATGGGGTGGGAGGGAACGCCGGATTGGTTCAACTGCAGTTGGGACATGAGCTGATCGGCGGCCACCTGTCCCAGGAGCGGCCAGTTCTGCAGGATTCCGGGGGGATGGGGCCCCGCGGTGGATTCAGGCAAACTGCGCAGGAAAATCGGTAAATGGGGCGGGATCTGTTTCCTGAGCGGCGCGGGGGGGATGGTTTCAAAAATCAGACAGTCCGGCTGATACGAGGCCACCCACGAGGAAAGGCGCCCGGCTTTCGGCTCATCGAGTTCAAAGACCGCGTCCGATTTCCGGATCTCCGCCGGAACCGCTCCCCAGAATCCCCCGTCGATGGCATGCTGGGAGCGCTCCTCCAGATTCCGCTCGATGACCAGTCCGATGCGCGAATATCCTTTGTTCTGAATCTCCTCAACCATCACCCTCATTTCCGCAAAGTGGTTGAAGCGGACCCGGTTGAACTCCGGGCGCCACCAGGCGCTGCCGGCAATGATCACCGAGAAATTCCGCCAGTTCCAGTCCAGTGACATTTCCGACCGCTCCATGAGAGGGGCCAGGATCACCCCGCGCACCCCCCGGTTGTGCAACATGGTTTCCAGGCGGGTGGCGCTCAGGGCTTTATCGAGGTGAAAGACCGTGAGTCCAAACCCGTTCTCGGTCAGCCTTCGGTTCACGGTTGCTTGAAAATGTTGCAGATTCTTCATGTTTTGGATCGTGGTCCGCGTGACATCCGCCCAGATCATCGCGACGGTCTCGGTGTTGGCGGTGGCGCTCCGGGTTTTCCGGATGTGTGTCATGAGTTCCGAAATCCGCGGGTTGGGCCGGTAGCCCAGATCCTCGGCCACCTTCCGGATCCGCTCCCGCGTGTTTTCCGGAATACTGGGATGATTTCTCAGGGCAAGGGACACCGTGGCCGGGCAGACCCCGGCCGCAGTCGCCACATCTTTCATGGTGGGGGCGGATTTCATACTAAACGCATTTAGTCAGAAAACTGTGGTCAAGTAAATCAAAAAGTGGTAGAAACTTGTTTGTGACTGAAAAGTGTCCTTAAATCATAGCATGTTTGGCAAAAGATTTACGGGCAAGAATCAAGCAGATAACCCAGAACCCCAAAGGTAGACAACATGAAAACGATCATCCCCCGCACCGCGCTTCTGCGCATGTCCATTCCCGTCCTGCTCATGGCGCTCCCCGGCATGGCGGCGGTGGTTCCCGTAAGCTTTGACTTCGGGACCGATACAGGAAAGATAACCTTCGATGATGCTGGATTTACCGATGCATCACAGGATACTTTTACGATCACCGACCAGCCAAACAGCGTTCGATTTCGCTCGCCGTCCAACAACCAGACGGGTGGGATTACCCGGACCTTCGACGGACTGGGTGATGATGCGAGGAACGACTTTACCATTACCACGCAGTTTCAACTGGGGATTTACCAAAGTTCGGTAAATAATTTTTGGCGTCCCGCAAGCATTTTCATGTTTGCCGACGGTTCCTCCGTGGATGATATGCATGGCTCCGGTATAGCGGTCATTTTACGATCAAATGGCACGGGTAACTCGGATGCGACCAGTTTGCAGATTTTAAGTGGTGGCATGCTTGGCGATGTGGAGGACCTCACCGCTTGGACAGGCAGTCTTATTAATCACCCCGATCGATTCAACCTCACGGTTGATGTCAGCTTCAGCGGCACGAATGATATGACGGTGAGCGCCGCCCTGACGCGTCTCGATGACGATATTACGATCACGGCATCCCACTTCTTCGCGGACAGCGCCAGTACTTATATCGGTGGCGACCATTTCGGGTTTGGCGGCCGCCTCCAAATGGGCAGCCAATTTGACGGCAGAACAGAATTGGAATCCTTCGCCGTCATTCCGGAGCCCGGCACCCTCGCGCTGGTCGGCATCGCCCTGGGCAGCCTGCTGGTCTTCCGCCGCCGGCGGTAAGTTCACGTTTGTCTTCATCCTTGAAGCCCGCCTCCCCGAGGCGGGCTTTTTTTGTGGTGAATATCCAATATCCAACAAGGAATGTCCAATAGCCAACAGGGAATGTCCAATATCCACCAATATGTTCCGGGCTTCGTCATCACGTGGGTTTTCTCGGAGGCCGGGATTTAGGGCCAACGGCCCGGGTCAATAAAGCCCGGCCCGTGAGGGCCGGGATTCCCGCCGCCAGGAACGTCAAGGGCCAAAGGTCCGGCTCAACTTGGCCCGGCCCTCACGGACCGGGTCGCGTTGAGCCGGGCCCTTGGCCCTCCCACGCGGAACGGACCCTGTCCCAGCCCTTGCGGGCTGGGCTTTGTTGAGCCGGGCCCTTGGCCCT
>PXAS01000279.1 GCA_003565815.1 PVC group bacterium | reverse complement strand
GTGTCCTCGCGGCATTCCGCCGGGAGGGTGCGGTAGGCCAGCATGTCCACGCCGTCCCCCACGTGCATGCGATAGTCGGCCACCGGGTGTTCCGGCCAGCCATTGGCGGCCAGGGTATGGTTCATGGCGTTGGCGATGTCCTCGAGGCTGTCGACCAGGGTGCCGTCGAGGTCGAACAAGACCGCGGAAAGTTTGTGGGAGAGTTCTGGCATATCACAAAAAACCCGCCCATACGGTGTGGAGCGGGTTTGGAGGGATGGGGCCGGAAAGCCGGTTACTTGATCTTCGCTTCCCGATACGGCACGTGTTTGCGCGCGATGGGGTCGAATTTTTTGGTTTCCAGTTTTTCGGGTTTCAGGCGTTGGTTTTTGGTCATGGTGTAAAAATGACCGGTACCGGCGGTAGAGACGAGCTTGATGAGATCGCGGGGCATGGTGTGACTCCTTGTTGAAACCTGATCAGATCAGGAAATCTTCTTTGCGGGGGTTGTCGTATTTTCCGGCCTTCAGGTCGGACACTTTCACCCACATGGTGCGCACGGTGCCGTCACTGAAACGGATTTTTTTGCGCTGGGCGTTGGTTTTGAAGGTACGGCGGCTGATGCCGGTGGTGTGCAGACCAATCCCGCCACTCTTCTTGGGAAGACCTTTGCGGGTGATTCGGTTGCCGCGCGTGGTTTTTTTCGCGCCTCGGGTATTTAATTTGGCCATGGTGAACTCCTGTGGATATCGAAATCGTTGGAAAGAGAAAATGGGGAAGGGTGCTCATATCCGGTTCATTGGGGTCTGGCAAGGGAATTCGAGATGATTTTTTCGCTTTCATTTCATGTGTTGAAGACTATATCCTCAGGCATGAAATTGAAAAAATACAACATCTGGACCATGGGCTGTCAAATGAACGAAGCGGATTCCCGCCATCTGGGAAGCCAGCTCGAGTCCATGGGCTATGCCATGACGGAAAACGCGGAAGACGCCGATTTGGTGGTGCTGAACACCTGCGTGGTGCGCCAGCAAGCCGAGGACAAGGCGGTGGGGCGTCTGAAATATGTCCATGATTTGAAACGCAAAAATCCCGAGCTGACCATCGGGCTGATGGGTTGTATGGTGGGCATGCGCGAGGAACCCCGTTTGCGGGGACAATTTCCCTTTGTGGATGTGTTCATGCCGCCCTCCGACCCCGGGCCGCTTTTGGAATATTTGCAGGGCTTGTCCGACGAAGACGCGGACGCAAAACTGGAGGATCTGCGATCGAAGTCGGTGCAAAACGCGATTCAGGACGAGGAGTACATTCTCCCGGCTCTGCGGCGCAACAGCACGGTGCTGGCGAACGTGCCCATCGTGCTGGGCTGTTCCCACGCCTGCACCTTCTGCATCATTCCCTATCGGCGCGGACCCGAACGCTCGCGCCGTCCGGAGGATATTCTCAGGGAAGTGGAGAAACTCACCGCGCAGGGCGTTCGCGAGATCATGTTGCTGGGACAAATCGTGGATCGATACGGCACCGATTTCGAAGAGGACTACGGGCTGGCGGAATTGTTGCATGACGTGGCCCAAAACGAAAAGCTGTTGCGGGTGCGCTACCTGACCGGTCATCCGAATTACATGACCGACCGGATCATTGAAGTGACCCGGGACGAGCCGAAGGTGATGCCGCATTTCGAACTGCCGGTCCAGGCCGGGAACGACAAGGTTCTCGAAGACATGAAGCGTGGCTATACCGGAGACGATTACCGTCGCCTGATCGAACGGGTGCGGCGCATCTGTCCCGATTCCACCATCAACACCGACATCATCGTCGGCTTCCCCGGCGAGACCGAAGCGGAATTCATGGACACCTACCGCCTGCTGGAGGAGCTGGAACTCGACAAAATCCATTTGGCGAAATATTCCGAGCGCCCCAAAACGATCGCGGCCCGGAAAATGGCGGACGATGTGCCCGGGGACGAAAAAGAACGCCGCCGTCTGATGATCGATCAATTGAGCGAAGACATTCTGGCCCGCAAGAACACGCGCTGGATGGACGAGGAGGTGGAGGTTTTGGTCGAGTCGCGCCACAAAGGAAAATGGCGGGGCCGGACCCCGCACAACCGCCTGGTGTTTTTCGACGCGGACCGGGAAATGACCGGCGCCCTGGTGGATGTGAAAATCACCTTCACCAGCCCCTACAGCATGCAGGGGGAACTTGCCCGGGTGAAAGTGCCCGCCACGCCCAAGCGCCCGGACTTGAATACGGTGCCGATGTTCCATCGGTCGATCCGAGAGTTGACGGCCACGGTATAAAAGGTGCGGCGGTGTGCGCGGCAAAGCGGATTTCCCCTCTTCCGGTCATCGACTTTGTCCTGCCCCGCGCCTGTTGCGAATGCGGGGCGGAGATCCACGGGGACGCCGGAAACGGGCTTTGTTGGGACTGCCGCAGTGATTCGCTTCCCCTGGGTCCGCCATGGTGCGAAACCTGCGGCATGGTGATCGCGGGGCGGGTGGACCATGCCTTCGAGTGCAATCAGTGTCGGGAGCATCCGCCGGCCTACGACCAGGCCCGAAGTTTATATCGCTATGAGGGCGGGGTGCGAACCGCGATTCACGCCTTGAAATATCACCGTGATTTTTCCGTGGTGCCCGATTTGGCCCGATTGTTGGCCGCAGGGGCCAAGGTACATGTGCGTGAACCCGAGTCGTACGCCCTGTCGGCGGTTCCCCTGCATGCGCGCAAATTGCGGGAGCGCGGATTCAATCAGAGCCTGGAGCTGGCCCGGCACATGCGCAAATGGTTCCCCGGGCAGGAAGTATGGACGGGAATTCGACGCGTGAAATACACTGAAACCCAAACGCATTTGACGGCGGCGGCGCGACGAAGCAATGTGCGCGGCGCGTTTCGGGTTAAAAGCAAAACCGTCCCCGGCAAAATTTTGCTTATCGACGACGTCATGACCACCGGTTCCACCGTCGACGCCTGCGCCCGGGCCTTGAAAAAGGGTGGGGCGGAAGAAGTACGGGTGATCACATTGGCCCGGGGCTGAATGTTCGATCTTCCGGTCCTCGGAAGCCGAAAAGAAAATGCTTCCGACGGTCGGAAGATTCCCTAAACCACGAGTATAAGATCGTTATTTGATTTTAACTGCGCAACGTCTCAAATCAGCGACGAGGATTGCCGAGTTCGCTGGATTTGTATTGTTGTGTATTCATTTTCTTCAACGAATTTAGATTCGATTTTTGATTAGTTATTTATGATTATCGAAAAAGATCACTATGACTTCCCGAACGCTCCAGGAAAACCGATTCATCATCGGTTCGGTAGATGAAAATCCAATCCGGCTCAATATGACAATCACGTGATCCAGCCCATTTGCCAGACAACCC
>PXAS01000173.1 GCA_003565815.1 PVC group bacterium | reverse complement strand
GCCCCCCGGACGGTGGCGAATTTCATCGGCCTGGCCACCGGCGCCTTCAATTGGATCGATCCCAATACTGACAGACTGATGGTCAATACCCCCTATTACGACGGTTTGATTTTCCATCGGCTCGATCCTGATTTCATGATCCAGGGCGGGGATCCCACAGGGACGGGCCGCGCAGGGCCAGGCTATGTTTTTCAGGACGAATTCCACCCGGATCTGCGCAATGACCCATACACGATTTCCATGGCCCATTCCGGCCCCTCCAGCAACGGATCCCAGTTTTTCCTCAACTTCTTTGAGAATGGCCAATGGAACAATTACCATTCCGTTTTCGGGTATGTCGTCGATGACGGCACCAGCCGCGAACTTCTGGACAGCCTCAGAGACAGTTCGGTTTTTGAAACCAATGAGGAGAGGCCCACAACCGACATTGTCATGGTCAGTGTGGTGATTGAAGGCCTGGAAGAGGTGGATTTCGATCTCTTCGACCCTGCCCTGCAACTCCCCCGCTTGCGTCCCGCAAAGCCTTGGCTGTCCCGCAACGAGGAAGGCGTGCCCACTTTAAACTGGGAGGCAAAGGATTTGGCCGTGTACCAATTATTATTAACCCAGAATTTACAAAACTGGCCTTTATCAAACAATTTTATCTATCATGTGGCCCCTGCCGGGGTTTACGAACAACCCCTTTTTGAGATAGAACCCGGGACCAGCATTTTTTTCAGTTTAAACGAGATTGATTATACAGATGTTCCGCCCGCACCATTGAATATATTTGAAAATGGATCAACTTTGATCATGGACATGCAAGACGGAACACTAACGGTTGTGTTTGGATCCGGTGAGGAACAAGATTATGGAAATTGGGTTTTCGAAGGGGTTTCGGGCACAAAATCCGGTTCATTGCTTGAATATTCACCCGGAAAATTCGTGCCATCCATTTGGGATAGACCTCTTCAACCCATTGAAGGGGTTACCATCAAGCGTCGGGAATATCGAGATGAGATCCACTCTTTAAACGTAAGGGCCTTATATTTGGAGTTGAGCGAGCCCATTGGAGCAAAAAACTTTGCGGAAATCGAAGTTTCACTAAGCTTCCATACCCATACAACAGGTTGGTTGAATGGATTCCGTTTTAAGTTTGAAAAAGAAGATACCAAAAGTGAAAATACAAGAGGACCTTTCACTTGGATTCCCCCGGAAGACTAAATTTACAGCCTTGCACAATGAAAAAACATGCCGCCTGTCTTTTGGGCCTTTTGGCTTTTGCCCTGTATTTTTTCACGGGCTCCCGCACCATCCAGTGGCAGGATTCGGGTCAGTTCACCCTGCGAATCGGAACGGGTGAACTGATGAATTACTGGGGACTGGCCATGGTGCATCCCCTGCATTATCATTTGGGACGGATCGCGATGCGGCTCATGCCTTGGAACATTCCCTGGGCCATCACCTCCGTAAGCGCCCTCGGCGGCGCCGTGGCCGTGGGGGGCGCCTTTGCCGCCGTCCACAAGTGGACACGGAATTTCAACGCCGCCCTCTATGCGGCCCTATGCCTGATGATGGCCCACACCTTCTGGCGTTTTTCGGGATTGCCCGAAGTGTACACCCTCAGCGCGGCCCTGCTGATCCTGCAGATGCTCTGTTTTTTGCACATCCAAAAGGACGGGAAACCCGGGGCTTGGATTCCGCTGATGGGACTCAACGGCCTGAATTTTGCCAACCACAATCTGGCCCTGCTCGAATTGGCGGTCTGGGGTCTCCTTTTTCTGCACGCCTGGCGGAAAGGCACCCTTTCCCACCGCCAAGCCTTTGCCGCCATCGGGCTCTGGCTGTTGGGGTCCCTGCCCTATACTTCGCTCATCCTCGTGACGATGTTCGTGCAAGGCGCGTTCTGGCCGGTGGTGCAATCCGCACTCTTCGGCCACAGTTTCTCGGAACAGGTCATGGCCGTTCGCCCCACCCTCATCTATACCTCCGTCAGCCTCGCCTTTCTGGCCCTAAGCTTTCCCAATCTTTCCCTTCCTTTCGCGGGTCTGGCCGCCTGGCGGGAACGAAAAGCACTCGCGCCCCTGCTGGCGGTGTTGGCCATGCATCTGTTTTTCGTGCTACGTTACGATGTCATCGACCAATACACCTTTCTCATCCCCGCCATGGCCGGCCTCGCCTTTTTCGCCGGCATCGGCTTCGACCAATGCCAAAAACCGGTGTTCCGCAGACTCGCGTTTTGCCTCTTGGCCCTTCAGCCCCTGCTGTACGGCATCGCCCCCACCCTCGCCCGGCAAACGGACCTTCTCGGCACTTTGGGATTCGAACGCAACAAACCCTATCGCGACGATGCCGAGTACCTGTTCTGGCCCTGGACCTTTCGGGAAACCTCCGCCAGTCAAATCGCCCGTGACGCCGTTGAAGCCGCCCACCCCGACGGCGGCATCGTCATCGTCGATCACATGGCCAGCTATGCCGTGCTTTGGACCTTGCACACGTGGGAAAATCCACACGAAATCAAAGTGCTTCGTCCCGGCGATCAGGAGGAGCTTCTCGACATTCTGACCGCGAACAAACGCGCCGTCTGGATGCCCGCCAGCACCGTGGACGAAATCCCCGAGGGATGGACCCCCAACGGCAAGGTTCTGATCAATCTTCCTTGAACAAGTGAAACAGAGCCTGGGTGCCTTCGTCGCCGTACCCCCGGGCTTCAAGTTGACGATACCGCTCCAGCGCGACTTGCAAGCCGGGGAGTTCCAGGCCCAATCGTTCGGCGGACCCGGCGGCGATGGACATGTCCTTGATAAAATGTTTCACATAAAATCCGGGGGCGAAGTCGCCGGCCAAAACTTTCGGTGCCAAATGCGTCAAGGCCCAGCTTCCGGCGGCGCCGGTGGAAATGCTTTGCAGGACGGTTTCGGGATCCAGCCCCGAGGATTCGGCATAGGCCAACGCCTCGCATAACCCCACCATGGTGGAGGCAATGGTGATTTGGTTGCACATTTTGCAATGTTGTCCGCTGCCAGGACCGCCTTGGTAGACAATATTTTTGCCCATGAGGCGGAAAAAAGGCCTCACGGCGTCAAACGCCTCCCGATCCCCCCCGACCATGATGGACAAGGTCCCCTCCCTCGCGCCTTTGTCCCCGCCGGAAACGGGAGCATCCAGGGCCCGTCCGCCATTTTCGGAAGCCGCTTCGGCGATTCGTTGCGCCAATTCGGGTGAGGAAGTGGTCATGTCCACCAAAATGGTGTCCGGTTGCATGGCCGCCAGCAACCCTTGTTCACCAAAATACACCTCCTCCACGTCCGCGGGAAACCCCACGATGGTAAAGACAAGCTGGCAATGTCGCGCCATATCCGCCGGGGTTTCCGCCCAACGGGCTCCACGATTGACCAACGATTCCGCTTTTTCACGGGTGCGCGTATACACGAAGACCGGATGCCCGGCCTCCAGAAGATGTCCGGCCATGCCATTCCCCATCACCCCGGTGCCGATGAATCCAATGGGCGTGTTGGGGTCTGCCGCTCGGGAAGTGGGTTGCGAAGGGTCGTTTTTCATATGGTTCCTTTCCTTTTCGTTTCCGGTTGGTGTCGGTTGTGAATCGGAAATATCGAACTCATGACGCTTTGAACATGTTTCTATGCAAATTTTTTCACTCTGGACGGAAGGAATTGAACAAATTCGCCCGGGCTGCGTCTTGAATCAATACTGGACAAGGGCTGGGTTTGGGCATATTTGAAATTCATGTCGTTTATCGAAACCAGAGAAAGTCGGGAAGCCCTGGAGGAAGTGGTGCTGGCGGACTACGCTTGCCGCAGCGCCATTTCGCGCGGGCGCATTCACAGCGAATCGCGTCATTCGCGGCGCGTGGAGTTTCAGCGGGACCGGGACCGGATCGTGAACAGCAAGTGTTTCCGTCGGCTGGAATACAAAACCCAGGTGTTTGTCAATGGAACCCAAGATCATTACCGGACCCGGCTGACCCATACGATTGAAATGTCGTCGGTGGCCCGCACCCTGGCCCGGGCCTTGCGGGTGAACGAGGATTTGACGGCCGCCATTTCCCTGGCCCATGATATTGGACACAGTCCTTTTGGTCACGCCGGGGAACGGGCTCTGGATGAACTGATGAAAGACCACGGTGGTTTTGATCACAATTTGCAGAGCTTGCGTTGGGTGGAGCTGCTGGAGGAGGATTATCCCGAGTTTGACGGGCTCAACCTAACCTGGGAAGTCCGCGCGGGCCTGCGCAAGCACGTGAGCAAGGAACCGGGGGCGCGGCTGAACGGTCATCCCATCGGCCCCTGGCAGTTCGTGGAGGCGCAAATCGCGGATGTTGCCGACGACATTGCCTACCAGGCCCATGACGTGCAGGACGGGCTGGAGGCCGGTTTGATCACGCTGGAGCGTCTGCGCGAAATCGAGTTGTGGCGGCTGGCGGAAGCGCGGGTTTGGAATTTGTACCCGGACATCGCCCCCGACCGGGTGGCCTCCACCACCATTCGCATGCTGTTTACCCTGCAAATTGAAGACGTGCTCGCCAGATCCCACGCCAAATTGCGCAAGTGGCACCCCCAAAGCGCCACCGAGGTGATGAATGCCCCCGATCGTTTGGTGGATTTCAGCTCCCCGTTCAGGAAATTGCTGAACCCCTACCGAACCTTCCTTTTTGAAGAGATGTATTTTCATCCCGACGTGAAAAAGGCCGGGGACGAAGCGGTTCGGTTGATGACACGTTTGTTCGAGCATTATCTGTCCCATCCCGATGACATGGGCCGCAAGGCGAGGGGGCGTTTGGAGCGGGAGGGCCTGCACCGCACCGTCTGCGATTATGTGGCCGGCTGTACGGACCGCTTTGCCCTGGAGGAATGCGAAAAACATGGACTGCGCGTCTGAAGATCCGCGCAAATATTTCATTGCGCATTTGTGCCCTTCATTCTAAAGGTTGTGCATGAAAACATATATTCAGAAACTGATTGAGGGACACGGGTTGACCCGTGACGACGCGTACAAGGCCTTGGGCATGATCATGAAGGGGGAGGCGACGGACGCGCAAATCGCGGCGTTTTTGGTGGCCTTGCGCCTGCGAGGCGAGACCCCGGACGTGGTCTCCGGCGCGGCCCTGGCCATGCGGGAGGCCAGCACCACCGTTCGGTGTCACCACCCGGACGCGGTGGACACCTGCGGCACGGGCGGGGACGGGTTGCACACTTTCAACATTTCCACCACCGCCGCCTTCGTGACCGCCGGGGCGGGGGTTCCCGTGGCCAAACACGGCAACCGCGGCGTCTCCAGCCCCAGCGGCAGCGCCGACGTGCTCAAGGAACTCGGCGTGGACATCACCGTCTCCCCGCAAGTGATGGAAGACTGCCTGCGGGACATCGGCATTGCCTTTTTGTTCGCCCCGTCCCTGCATCCGGCCATGAAACATGCGATCGGTCCTCGCCGTGAAATCGGCATTTGCACCCTGTTCAACATTCTCGGACCGTTGAGCAATCCCGCCCAAACGCAGCGCGGGGTCCTGGGGGTGTACAGTGCGTCCATGGTGGATCTGGTGGCCAACGCCCTCGCGGATTTGGACACCCAACACATGTTCGTGGTACACGGAGAGGACGGGCTGGATGAAATCACCACCACCGCACCCACCCACATCGCCGAAATCCGCGGGGGCACCGTGGCCCGCTTCACCTTGTCGCCGGAGGAATACGACATTCCCCGATCCTCGATCGAGGATCTGCGCGGAGGCGATCCGGCGGAAAATGCCCGGATCACCTTGGAGATCCTCCGCGGCGAACAAGGCCCCAAACGGAATGTAATTCTTCTGAACGCGGCCGCGGCCATTTGCGCCGGTGGCAAAGTCCCGAATTTGGAGGCCGGAATTCAGGCGGCGCGCGAATCGATTGACTCGGGAGCGGCATTGAAAAAATGCGAGGCGCTGATCGCGGCCACGCAACCCAAATAACATGCAAACCCTGCTTTCCGTTCCCCCGGCCCTCTCGAACGCCAACATCCCGCTGTCCGCGTCGACGTTTCTCACCCATGATCCGCCCGGACAAAAACTGGGGTCCGGCGGGGGCACCGTGCATTTGCTCCACGAGGCTGCCCGCGCATTGTCCCCGGAAACGCCCTTCGCGGAGTGGGTCAAACAGGGGAAACATTTGCTCCTGCACGCGGGGGGGCAAAGCCGTAGGCTTCCCGCCTATGCGGCGTCGGGCAAAGCGCTGATCCCGGTGCCGGTCTTCCGGTGGAGCACCGGCCAACGCCTGGACCAAACCCTGCTGGATTTGCAAAAGCCGCTTTTGTCGGCGCTGCTGCACCAAGCGCCTTCCTCCCTCAATACCCTGGTGGCCAGCGGGGACGTGCTGGTTTGGAATGACGCCCCCCTTCCCGCCCTGCCCGAAGTCGACGTGCTTTGCGCGGGGCTCTGGGACAGCCCGGAAACCGCCACCCGCCACGGCGTTTTTTTTACGCCCCGGGCCCATCCCGAGCAATTCGAATTCATGTTGCAAAAACCTTCCGCGGCGGAGATTCAACGTCTGGCTTCGGAATATCTTTTCCTCTTGGACGTGGGCATATGGCTCTTTTCTCCGAAGGCCGTGGACGTGTTGATGCGCAAATGCGGATGGAACCCGAAGGCCGGGACGTTCGCAAAGGGGCTTCCCGACGAATTTGATTTGTACACCACCTTCGGCCAGGCTTTGGGGCGGCATCCCACCCATCCGGACCCCGAAATTTCCAGCTTGAGCTGTGCGGTCCTGCCTTTGGGCGAGGCCAGTTTCTATCACTTCGGCACCAACGCGGACATGATCAAATCCGCTTTGGCCCTGCAAAACCGCGTTCACGACCAGCGCCGCATCCGCACGCCATTGATCAAACCCCATCCCTCCATTTTCGTGCAGAACGCCACCACCGCCTGCAAACTGGACGCGGCGAACCACGAAATTTGGGTGGAAAACGCCCATATTGGCGCAAAATGGACCCTGACCCAACAACATGTGCTCACCGGCATTCCCGAGAATGACTGGACGTTGGAACTGCCCCCGGGACTCTGCATCGATTGCGTGCCCGTGGACGACAGCCTTTTCGGATTGCGTGTGTACGGGTTCGACGATCCGTTCCGGGGGCAAGTGGATGACCCGGAAACCCAATGGTTGGGCGACACCGCTGCGGCCTGGTTTCAAGACCGAGGGCTTCCCCTGCCCCGGATCAAGGACATCCAACAAACCGCCCTGTTTCCGATTCTCACCGCCGGGCAATTGTCGGAGAATTTCATCCAATGGATGATTCACGGCAGCTGTGCGGACCCAGAGGGGGCGAAATCGATATACAATGCCGCAAAAAAATATTCCGCCGAGGACCTGGCCACCGAAGCCAATCTGGCCCGTGGGTTTCAAAGTCGGGCCGATCGTCTGAACGCGTCCCTTCCGGCCTTGGCCCGGAATGCGGAACGCAGCATCTTTCATCAGATCGATTTGGAACACGCGGCGGAACGCTATGCCCAAACCGGGGAGGATCTTCCTCCGGCGCATCCCGACCCGGTGCACAATTTGTTTGGCTTCATTCACGACAAAATGTTTCGCGCCGAAGTCATGCGCCACCGGCGGGGGAAAGGCGATCCTGAGACCGGGGCCGCGTTTTCGGCCCTGCGGGAAGCCATCATCGCCCCCTATCGTGACCAAAACACCTGCCCCCGGAACACCGCCATGTCCGATCAGGTCATTTGGGCCCGCTCCCCGGTGCGGCTGGATCTCGCGGGCGGCTGGACGGACACGCCGCCGACCTGTTTTTTTCATGGCGGTCAGGTGGTCAATCTCGCCGTGGAACTCAACGGACAGCCCCCGATTCAGGTATTCGCGCGACCTTGCGAAGAACGCCGCATCACCCTGCGCTCCATTGATCTGGGCATTACCCAACACTTGGAAACCTACGAAGAAATCGCCGGGTATGGGGCGTTGGGCGACGGCTTTTCGATTCCCAAGGCCGCATTGGCGCTGGCCGGGTTTCATCCGGATTTCCAAAGCGGGCGAAAATGGCGGACGTTGGCAGAGCAACTCCACGATTTTGGTGGAGGCATCGAATTGTCCCTGCTCTGCGCGGTGCCCAAGGGCTCGGGCCTCGGCACCAGCAGTATTCTCGCGGCCACCGTTTTGGGGGCGCTTTCGGAATTGTGCGGACTGGGATGGGATGTCATGGAGATGGGGAACCGGACGTTGGCCTTGGAGCAAATGCTCACCTCCGGCGGCGGGTGGCAGGATCAATTCGGCGGCATTACCCGGGGGCTGAAGCTCCTGCGCACCGCTCCCGGTCTGGACCAAACCCCGGAAATCCGCTGGCTGCCCGACCATCTGTTCACGGATCCGATGCACAAAGGCAATTTTCTGCTCTATTATACCGGGATCACCCGGGTGGCGCACACCTTGCTCGAAGACATCGTCCGGGGCATGTTTCTCAACCGCAGGGATCAGGTGCAAACCCTGGAATTGCTCGGTCACCATGCCCGGGAAACCTATGAAGTCCTGCAAAAAGGCGATTTCGAGGCCTTGGGACGCAAGATCCGGCGCACTTGGCAGTTGAACCGGCAACTCGATGCCGGAACCAATCCTCCCGCGATTCAAGAACTCATCGGGCGCATCGACGATTTTGCCCACGGCATGAAGCTTCTGGGCGCCGGTGGGGGCGGATATCTGCTCATCGCCGCCAAAGACGCGGAATGCACGGCCCGAATCCGCCAAATTCTGCAAACGAATCCCCCCAACAACCGGGCCCGTTTCGTGGATTTCGATTTGTCCCGACAAGGATTGCAGGTTACCAGGAGCTAAGCGAACCGCATGCAAAAACGCATTTTCATCCTATTCAAAAACGAGGTCCGCCATGGGTAAAATCGGCATCGCCCTCGGCAGCGGCGGAGCCCGCGGCCTGGCCCACATTGGCGTGTTGGAGGAACTGGCGGCCATGGACATTCATCCCGATTTCGTGGCCGGGACCAGCATCGGCAGTTTGGTGGGCGCCGGATATTGCACCGGGAATCTGGAGGAAATGAAAGCGCTGGCGTTGGAAATGGATGTGCGGACTTTCCTCTTCCGCTTCATGGACTTTGGATTCCCGCACAGCGGCATCATCGAAGGCAAACGCATCAATGACATGCTGGAAGAGTTGATGCCGGAGGCCACATTCGAAGAATTGAACATCCCGCTTCGATGCATCGCCACGGAATTGAAAAGCGGTGAGGAAATCGTCTTTTCCACCGGAAAGTTGCAACCCGCCATCCGGGCCAGCATTTCCATTCCCGGGGTTTTCGCGCCCGCGCAGCACGAAGGCCGGATTCTCGTCGACGGCGGACTGGTCAATCCCATCCCCGTCGATCAGGCGCGGGACATGGGCGCGGAGATCATTCTCGCCGTGGACGTGAACCAGGGCTGTTTGCAACGACAGCTCGCGCCCCGAAAACCATCAAGAAAGCCCAATGGCAAACTGGGGGAATGGCTCGGCAAGTTGGAAGACAAATGGCGGGAAAAGGATTCCGAACGCTTGGAGAAAATCAAAGAATGGTTTGAACCCAATCCCCTGCCCAACCTTGTGGATGTGATGGGCGGCACCATTCACATCATTGAAAACCAAGTGGGGCGCATGCGCTTGAAACTGGACAAACCCGATCTCCTTCTCGCCCCGGAAGTGGGCGACATGGAAATGTTCGACTTTCATCACGCCGAGGAATTGATCAAGGCCGGACGCAACTGCGTCCGGGAAAACGCGGACAAAATCCGGGCGTGTTGTCAGCGGGAATCCAAGGATGCCAATACCCCGGCCCGACGGTTGTAAATGAGAATGATTCAGCGTCAAAACGGATCACCAAGCGTAGGCTTTCGGGGCTTCGCCCCCGGGACCGGGCCAGATTTCGTCGAGGGCATTCAAGGTTTTCTCGTCCAGGGTCACTTCGGTGGCGCGAAGCGCAGAATCCAATTGTTCCACGGTGCGCGGCCCGATGATGGGAGCGGTCACCACCGGATTGTGCAGAAGCCAGGCCAGGGCGACCACGCCGGGACTTTCTCCCAGTTCCCGGCAAAGCGCCTCATAACGTTCGAGTTGGTTGCGGTGCTTTTCCACTCGGTCCGCAAAACCTTTGCCGCTGCGGCGTCCTTCGGTTTCGCCCCTGAGGGCGCCCCCCAACAAGCCGCCGCCCAGTGGACTCCAGGGAATGAGGCCCATTCCATATCCGCGGCATGCGGGTACCACTTCCAGTTCCACGTGTCGGTTGGTGAGGTTGTAAATGCTCTGTTCGCTCACCAGGCCGCACATCCCCCGCCGGTCCGCCTCCTGACACGCGGTTGCAATGTCCCATCCCGCGAAATTGCTGGAACCCACATACACGATTTTGCCCTGATTCTGTAGGGCGGAAAACGCCTGCCAGGCTTCGTCCCAGGGACAATTGCGGTCCACATGGTGCATTTGATAAAGATCGATGGTGTCGGTTTGCAAACGACGAAGGCTGTCTTCGCAGTGGCGCTTGATTTTCAGGGCGGACAAATTCCGGCTGTTGTGGTTGGGTTCGGGACGGTCGTCTCCCGAATCGGCGGGGTTGTAAACCTTGGTGGCCAAAACGACCGCCTCACGGCGTCCGCCGCCCCGGGCGAACCAGCGTCCGAGAATGCTTTCCGTGCCCCCCCGCCCGGCGTCCCCGCCATAGACATCGGCGGTGTCAAAAAAGTTGATGCCCAGCTCCAGGGCGCGGTCCATGATGGCAAAGGCTTCCTTTTCCTCGGTGCGGGCGCCGAAATTCATGGTGCCCAGGCAAAGGTTGCTGACGACGACACCGTGTTTTCCCAGTCGGGTATGCTTGACGTTCATTGGTAATCTCCTGTTTGAGGGGTGAGTTTCATTTCCATGGGCTGTATGGAAGTGTCAATCTTTCCGGGCCATCTCCAGAAAACGCGCGATCAGCCGATTCGTGGAGGCGTCGTGTTTGCCGGGCGTGGGCTGGCCCTGTAATTCCGGCAAAATAACCTTGGCCAACACTTTGCCGAGTTCCACCCCCCACTGGTCGAAACTGAAAATATTCCAAACGATCCCCTGGGTGAATATTTTGTGCTCGTAGGCGGCGATCAGTTGCCCCAAGGTAAATGGGGTGAGTTTTTTCAGCAAAATGGAATTGCTGGGGCGATTTCCCTCGAAGGTCTTGTGGGGAATCAGCGCCGGCGGAACCCCTTCCTCCTGAAGCTGATCCGGCGTTTTGCCGAAGGCCAGCGCTTCGGTCTGGGCAAAATAATTGCTCATCAATTTCGCGTGGTGGTCCCCCAGCGGATTGTGACTTTGGGCGAAGCCAATGAAATCACAGGGAATCAACTTGGTGCCCTGATGAATCAATTGATAAAATGCGTGCTGACCATTGGTGCCCGGTTCGCCCCAAAGCACGGGCCCGGTCTGGTATGAAATCCGCCGCCCTTCGCGGTCCACGGATTTTCCGTTGGATTCCATGTCCGCCTGTTGGAAATAGGCCGCGAAACGGTGCAGGTATTGATCATAGGGCAGAATGGCGTGGGTATCGGCGCCGAGAAAATTCCCGTGCCAAATCCCGAGGGCCGCAAGAATCACGGGAAGATTCTCTTCCAGGGGGGCGGTGCGGAAATGCTCGTCCATTTGATGGAATCCGGCGAGCAGTTCCCCGAAATGATCCGGGCCAATGGCCAACATGATGCTGAGCCCAATAGCGCTGGTCAGCGAGTAGCGCCCGCCCACCCAGTCCCAAAATGCAAACATGTTTTCGGGAAGAATGCCAAAGGCCCGCACGGCCTCGCCGTTGGTGGAGAGGGCCACGAAGTGTTTGGCCACGGCGTCCTCGTCGCCGAGGGCTTCCAGCAACCAATCGCGGGCGCTGTGGGCGTTGGTCAGGGTTTCCTGGGTGGTGAAAGTTTTGCTGGCGACGATGAAGAGCGTCTCCGCGGGATCCAACTCATGCAGGGCTTCCGCCAAATGGGTCCCATCCACATTGGAAACAAAGCGCAGGGTCAATCGCCGGTCGGCAAAAGGTTTGAGGGCCTCGGTCACCATGACCGGTCCCAGGTCGGAACCGCCAATACCGATATTGATCACGTTGCGGATGCGCTTTCCGGTATGACCGGTCCAGTCCCCGGACCGTACGCGCTTGGCCAGAATGGACATGCGATCCAGCACCGCGTGGATTTCCGGCACCACGTTGACACCGTCCACGGAAAAGCCGGCCTCGCGTGGCGCGCGCAGGGCCACGTGCAAAACGGCGCGATCTTCGGTTTCATTGATCCGCGCGCCCCGGAACATGGCCTCCCGGGCCGATTCCACTCCGGTGGCGCGAAGCAGATCCATCAACAGGGACATCGTTTCCGCGGTGATCCGGTTTTTCGCGTAATCCAAGTAGAGATCCCCCGCCTGCAGGGAAAAAGTGTCGGCGCGGGCGGGATCACGGGCAAAAAGATCCCGCAAATGCATCTGACCCTGCGTGCGGGCGTGGGATTCCAGGGCTTTCCATTCGGGCAATTCGTTCACTTGTGGTTTCATGGGAATTTCAGGGAGAGAGGTCCAAAATCAAATTCCATATTGAAGCGCGGGAAAAGGTTCAATGAAAATATGATTTGGAAACCGCGGGATTGTGTGGCGTCAGGCAAGCGGTTCTTTCCCGGGCACGCCAACCGGACGCGGGTATTTTTTGGCGGTGGCTTCGTGTTTTTTGAACAGCAGGAGGGTTCCGCCCTCGGGGGTGGGCACGCGGTGGCGTAGACGGACCTTCAGACGCTCCATGGCGATCCCCGCTTCAGCCAGCTCTTCCCCGGCCTTTTCGCCTTTCATGGCAAAGAGCCGACCCTTGACCCGCAACAGCGGCACCGTCAACTCCAATAAAGCCGGCAGCCGGGCCACGGCCCTGGCGGTGACCAGGTGAAACTGCTCCCGCGTTTCCGGCAGCCGCCCCAAAACTTCGGCGCGCTCGCTGCGGACGGTGACATTTTCCAAGCCCAGCGCGGCGGCGGTCTCTTCCAAAAATCTGGCCTTTTTCGCGACGGAATCGACCAGGGTCCAGGAAATGTCCGGACGCAGGATGGCCAGCGGAATTCCGGGCAACCCGCCGCCGCTGCCCAAGTCCAGGGCCTGCTGTCCCGCGTCCCCGTTCATCCAATTCAACGGCGTCAGACTGTCAAAAACATGACGCATCCAAGCGGTGTCCGGATCGCGTACGGCGGTCAGATTGAGATGTTGGTTCACCTCCAGCAACCGCTCCAGATAGCGAGCAAGAGTGTCGAGTTGATTCGGGTTGAGTTTCAGTCCCTGCGCGGAACAAGCGTCATGAAAAAATGGCGGGGGCAGATGCATGGTTCCTCCCTATCGGGTTTCCAACGGAGTGCAATCGCGAAAATCTCCATACAAACCACAAAAGAAAATCATGTACGAGGCCTTCAAAACGTCTGGATATGCCCGAAATCATCGCTTTCAAGGATTTGGACAATCTCGGGTTCGAAACCGGTCAGTGATGAAAGCTTCCGTCGAAATTGGGTTCCACGGGCGCCCATCGGTGACGGTATCGGATGACCACCTTTTCGTTTCCGCCGGGAGCAATGGAAATGAAACGCAGGTTTTCATCAACTTCATACGGCGCGATGCGCGCGCCGGGGGTTACGCAATGGAGTCCTTCCCGCCAATTGTATCGCAACACCACGCGTTCGGCTTCGGGATTGTCCGGCCAAACCTGCAACAGATTTTCCGTGGCGTCCACCCGGCCCTCTCCTTCCAGGAATCGCGAGAGGGGCCCGGGATTGCGCAAACGATGCAGCTCGATGTCCCGCCCGAGCAATTCAAAGGCTTCAATGCGCTCGAATTCGTCGGGGTGGGCGGCAAAAAATTCCATGGCGTCGGGATGTGAAGTGGTCCAGTGGGTAATGCCGTACACCCGCGAAAAGAACAAATATCCTTCCAAGCTGCGACGATACGCGAGGGGCGGATAATTGAATTCGATGGTGCCGGGCGGGAAACCGTAATAATCGTCGGCCATCATTTCCCGTCCGGTCATGATGGGAAAGTGGGCGATTTTGCCGCCGCCATAGGCGTGTACCGCCGGACCGGCAAAGCCGAGCCGTCCGTCTTCCGGCACCTCTTCGCGAATGCGTTCCATGAAGGACGCAATTTCTTCGGGCATCACGCGGATGGGCGCGTCCCCCTGGTTGGCATAATGCATGCGTACCACCCGGACGCCCAAAAACAGCGTGGCCAGGACCACGCCCCGGGCCACATTCAGCGCCAAAGAGAGGACGAGGACTTTCGCGCGGCCCTCGGGGTCCGCTTCGGACTTTGTCCGTGGCGGCATGCCAAACAAACGTCCGCACATCAGGGCGGCGGGAAAGATCCCCACCACCGCCATGGGGATGGCCATGCGCTCCAGTTGCGACAGGGGTTTCCACTCGATGTACCATCCGGCAATCGCCCCCAGGGTGATCAACACCGGCAAGGTCAGCCTACGGGTTTCGCG
>PXAS01000299.1 GCA_003565815.1 PVC group bacterium | reverse complement strand
TTTCGCTACCTTAGGACCGTTATAGTTACGGCCGACATTCACGGGGGCTTCGGTTCGCAGCTCTCACCGCTTGCCTTAACCTTTCCGCATTGGTCACGTGTCACACCCTATACGTCCTCTTGCGAGTTTGCAGAGTGCTGTGTTTTTGATAAACAGTCGGCTGGACCCTTTCACTGCGCCTCGATTCCGCAAAAATGAATTCTCACGGATTCGAGGACCCCTTCTTCCGAAGTTACGGGGCTAGTTTGCCGAGTTCCTTAACGAAGTTTCTCTCGCTCACCTTGGTATATTCTACCCTCCCACCTGTGTCGGTTTGCGGTACGGTCACCACATGATCAACGTTTAGAAGCTTTTCTTGGCAGCCGAGTATCAATGCCTACCCTCGCCCGAAGGCTTGGACCTCATCGCGTTTCAGGTAAAGTCGAACGGATTTTCCTATCCGACACCCTACGCGCTTGAACAACCACGACTATCGGGTTGCGCACCTAACTTTCTGCGTTCCTCCATCACTCACATGCGGTGGTACGGGAATATTAAACCCGTTTCCCATCGACTACGCCTTTCGGCCTCGTCTTAGGGACCGACTAACCCCGGGCGGACGATCCTTCCCCGGGAAACCTTGGGATTTCGGTGACCAGGATTCTCACCTGGTTTTCGTTACTTATGTCCGCATAATCGCTTGTGTGCAGTCCACGCTCGCTTACGCTCGCGCTTCAACCCGGCACACAACGCTCCTCTACCATGCCGGACTTACGTCCGGCATCCGCGGCTTCGGTTTCATGTTTGAGTCCCGATCATTTTCGGCGCAAACCCACTCGACGAGTCAGCTATTACGCACTGTTTAAATGATGGCTGCTTCTAAGCCAACATCCTCGCTGTCTGTGCAGGTTCACATCCTTACGCACTTAACATGAATTTGGGACCTTAGCCGGCGGTCTGGGCTGTTTCCCTTTTCACCGTGAAGCTTATCCCTCACGGTGTGACTGCCTGGATAGCTGTTTTGGCATTCGGAGTTTGAGTGGCGTTGGTAACCCGGGATGGGCCCCTAGTCCAATCAGTGCTCTACCTCCAAAACGAGTATTTCCAGACGCTAGCCCTAAAGCTATTTCGAGGAGAACCAGCTATCACTGGGTTTGGTAAGTCTTTCGCTCCAACCCACAGCTCATCCGAGCACTTTTCAACGTACACCGGTTCGGACCTCCACTTCATGTCACTGAAGTTTCATCCTGGCCATGGGTAGCTCACCCAGCTTCGGGTCCATCCCACGCAACTCTCGCCCGGTTAGGACTCGCTTTCGCTTCGGCTCCATCCGGCAACGGACTTAACCTTGCTACGTGGAATGACTCGCGGACTCATTATGCAAAAGGCATGCGGCCATCCCCACTAGAGGGACTACCACACTTTGTCGGCACAAGGTTTCAGGTTCTTTTTCACTCCCCTAACAGGGGTTCTTTTCACCTTTCCCTCGCGGTACTTGTTCGCTATCGGTCATCGATTTGTGTTTAGCCTTGGGGGGTGGGCCCCCCGGATTCAAACGGAGTTTCACGTGTTCCGTTCTACTTGGGATCCCGCTGGGAGGTCTCGGAATTTCGCGCACGGGCCTTTCACCCTCTCTGGGGAACCTTTCCAGGTTCTTGCACTATTCTTCGACGCATTCCGTGTCGCGGTCCCGCAACCCCAACCCGCATGCGGGTTGGTTTGGGCTTCTCCCCGTTCGTTCGCCACTACTTGGGGAATCACGGTTGTTTTCTTTTCCTCCGGGTACTGAGATGTTTCACTTCCCCGGGTATCGCTCCTCATGCCCTATTTGATTCAGGCATGGGTAACCAGGCAGTTAACCTGGCTGGGTTTTCCCATTCGGAAATCTCCGGATCAAAGCGTATTTGCCGCTCTCCGAAGCTTATCGCAGCTTATCACGTCCTTCGTCGCCATTCGATGCCAAGGCATTCACCTTGTGCCTTAAGTAACTTGACCAAATTTAAATCCAGATTTTTTTATCTCGATGTAATTTGTATACCCTATCTATGCAATTTTCAAAGAACCGTGGTCCGCGCGCTTTGGGTAAAGCGCTCAAACCGAAAGTCTTCATGGAACAAGTGGAAATCAAGAGGTTGCGCGTTGGCTGGTTGCCGGTTGGGGCGTTGCGGGTTGGGGCGTTGCGCGTTGGCTGGTTGCCGGTTGGGGCGTTGCGAGTTGGCTGGTTGCTGGTTGAGTCGTTGCGGGTTGCGCGTTGGGAGGTTGCGGGTTGGGAGGTTGATCGTTGCGGGTTGCCTGTTTGCCGGCAATTCGTCACTCCGCATTCCGCACTCCAAAACTGGTGGGCGTACCAGGACTCGAACCTGGGACCTCGTCCTTATCAGGGACGCGCTCTAACCAACTGAGCTATACGCCCGGAAAGTAGGTTGTATGGTTCCAGGTTGGGTTGTCGCGGGTTCGCTTCGTTCCGGATATCAACCCGCAACCTTTTAACCCGCAACCTTTTAACCCGCAACCTTTTAACCCGCAACCTTTCAACCCGCAACCCTTGCGAGCGTGGCGAGTCGAATGGTGGAGCCAGACGGGATCGAACCGACGACCTCCTGAATGCAAATCAGGCGCTCTCCCAGCTGAGCTATGGCCCCCTGGTGTTTCGACGGGTGATTTTCCGGCGGTCCGGGTCTTTTCTCTCTCTTTGATGTATTATTTCGCTTCGGAAATGATGCGATTTGCGGCTTGCGCGTAACCTGGTTTGTCGTGTGGGGGGTTACCCTCCCCACCCATCCTCCGCGAACGGAGGCGTTTAACCTGTCCGAACCGTCGATTTCCTTTGCGCGCCACTATGGCGGGCAAGGCGACGGACGGATTCTCCTTAGAAAGGAGGTGATCCAGCCGCAGGTTCCCCTACGGCTACCTTGTTACGACTTCATCCCAGTTACTACCCACTCCTTCGGCACCTCTCTCCCTTGCGGGTTGATACGGCGACTTCGGGAGCAGTCAGCTTCCATGATGTGACGGGCGGTGTGTACAAGGCCCGGGAACGTATTCAAGGGACCGTAGCTGATGTCCCTTTACTAGCGATTCCGGCTTCATGGAGTCGAGTTGCAGACTCCAATCCGAACTGGGGACGGTTTTGAGGATTGGCTCCACCTCGCGGCTTCGCTACCCATTGTACCGTCCATTGTAGCACGTGTGCAGCCCTGGACATAAGGACCATACAGACTTGACGTCATCCCCACCTTCCTCCTCATTGACTGAGGCAGTCTCCTTAGAGTGCCCAGCGGATCGCTCCCTGCTGGCAACTAAGGACAAGGGTTGCGCTCGTTGCGGGACTTAACCCAACACCTCACGGCACGAGCTGACGACAGCCATGCAGCACCTGTGCACCGTCCAGCC
>PXAS01000332.1 GCA_003565815.1 PVC group bacterium | reverse complement strand
TCCCGCAAATCCTCCTCCAGATCCAAATCAATCCACCAATACGATTCCGAGCCACGCTCGTCCCCGTATTTGCCCAAGACGTGTTCAGGGGTGCCGAACTTGTTCCAGTACAACAAACGGGTATGGTCGCTGTTCCACAGCAACACATATGGAACCTGATCCACCAGAATCGCGTCGATTTTCCGCACAACTTCATGGCGTTTGTCCACGTCGAATTCCGTGGCAATGCTCTCGATCCACCGGTCCACTTCATCGTTCTGAAAGCCGGTGACATTGGAACTGTTGGGCGTGTCCGCGTGTTTGCCATGCCACATGCCCTCCGGATCTTTGAACACGCCCGCGCCCCAGGCGGCCCAGGTCATGTCAAAATTGAAATCGCGCATGTCCGCCGACCAGGCGGACCAATCCTTGCGATTGATGTTCAGCTCGATGCCCACTTGGGACAGCGCCTCCCGGTAAATCAGCAAAAACCGCTCCGCAGTGCCGTCCCGGGTAAGGAAATTGATCACGAACCGCCGTCCGTCTTTGCGCAGGCGGCCCTGATCGTCGACCTCCCAGCCCGCTTCCGCCAAAAGCGCCCGCGCCTTCGGAATGTCAAACGCGATCAGTTCATGCGGGTTGCCTTCCGGATAGAGATCCTCGAAATAGCTCCGGGTCAGTGCATACTGGTTGTACATCAAGGTGGCGTTCATGCGCTCGCGGTCCAGCAAATGCGCCAAGGCCTTGCGGACCCGCACGTCTTCAAACAAAGGACGGCGCAGGTTCATGGCAAACCCCTGAAACCCCTGCGGACGGTAATTGAACACCCGCTGTTTCACGATCCAATTGTTGTCAAAACGCTCCCCGGTGGCGCGTTCCACCCAAAAACGAGCCGTATACACGGCGTGGACGTCGAACTCGCCGCGCAGAAAATTGTCCAGCGCCGTATCCCGCTCGGTGTAAAACCGATATTGGATCTCATCGAAATTCGCCAAGCCCTCCAAGCGGGGATCGTCTTTGCCCCAATAGTCCTCCCGCCGGGTGAGCAAAACCGATTGCGGCTCGTTCAAGCGGGTGATTTTATAAGGACCGGACACCACCGGAAACTCGAAATTGACCCGGTTGAAGTCCTCCTGTTTTTCCCACCAGTGTTTGGGCAGGACATTAAACCCGCCCACAGACCAGAGATTGCGCCAGTGTACTTCCGTGGACACGAAGCGCACGGTGCGCTCGTCGATTTTCTCCGGCGGCTCGAAATTCGCAAGGCCCACCTTGTGCGGCCCCGTCAAATGCGCGTCATCCATGATCGCGTTGAAAGTCCAAATCACATCGTCGGCGGTAATCGGCTTGCCGTCGCTCCATTTCGCCCGGGGATCGAGATGAACCGTGAAAGTCGTTTTGTCCGCCGACACCTCCACCCGTTCCGCCAAAGCCGGTTCGGGGTCCAGCGTAATCGGGTTGCGGGTGATCAGCGTTTCAAACTGATGACCGAAAAGCTGTGCGGAGAACACGTTTTGGTCGAGGTAATAATTGAAGCTGCGGGGGTATTGGGACGCAAAGGCGCGATACCGCCCGCCCGGCTCCGCCCATTTCGAGGCCAGGGGTGAGGGTTGCGGTTCCCAACCTTCCGGCGGAATCACCATCGGTTCATCTGCCAAAACGGCGGTTAAGGTTCCCCAAAAAAAGACGGCAAGTGCGAAAATGTGATGTTTCATGACCGCATCCTAAATGCCGGGATCAGGATTGCAAGTGTTTCGCGTCAGGAAATCCGATCATACCGAGGTGAAAATGCTTTTGATGATGCGGGGAAAGGGGGACGATGAAAAAATGCCCTGACCCTGGGGAATCGCGAAATCCGTGGGAAGTTGAACCCCTGGCCCTTAAAGCCCCAACCCCGCCGATTGTCGGGTTTTTTATAAAAACCGATCCAGGCCATGACGGATGACCTGTTCGCGGACGGGGGTGTTGTCGGAGATGAGGGTGAAATCGGCAAAGTCAAATCCCGGCGCCACGCTGCATCCGAGCAAAGCGTCTCCGTCCAGAGGTTCGGCGGCCTGCCAGACGCCGGCGGGCACCACGGCGGAAAAGGAGGCGGTGTCGGACGCAAGCTCGGTACGGGTCAGGTCCCCGTCTTCGGTAAGCATCCACAGACAGAGTTTGCCGTGGTAGAGATTCCAGACCTCATCCTGGGCCACGCGGTGGAAGCGGCTGCGCTCTCCGGCGGCCAAGTGAAAATGAATGTGGGTCAGCGCGGAGCGCTCCCGTCCGTCATCGGTTTTCACGCCCCGGGATGAGCGCCACAGCTCGCGAAAGCGTCCGCCCTCGGGGTGGGGGGTGAAAGTTTGGAGCCATTTGTCGAGAGGAGATTTATGCATAACCGAGCTTTCTGAGAATCCAAAAGTTTTTGTCCCAATCCTTGAGAACCTTGATGACGAGGGTGAGTTTGACGCGCACGCCGTAGATTTCCGCGATTTCGGAGGCGGCCTCGCCGCGCACTTCTTTCATCAATCGGCCCTTGTTGCCGATGACCATGCCTTTTTGGGAATTTTGGCGGACGTAAACATGCGCCTCGATTTTCCATTCGCCCGGGGTTTCCTGGAGATGTTCCACCCACACCGCGAGGGAGTGGGGGAGCTCCTGATGCAGGCGCATGAAATATTTTTCCCGGATCACATCCCCAATGGCAAGTTTGCGGGGAAAATCGGAGACGATGTCCTCCGGGAAGAGCGCCGGGCCCACCGGAGAAAGCGCAAACAGACGGCCCAGCAAATCGTCCACGCCCTCGCCGGTTTCGGCGGAGGTGATGTGCCATTCCGGTTCCGGCCCCCCGGGGAGTTCGGTGGCAATGGCGGCAAACAGCTCGCGGATTTCCTTTTGATGGTTTTCCTTGCAATCGCATTTGTTGAGCACGATCACCACCGGCGGAACTTCGGGATCGCGCAACTTGCGCATCCACCCATCCACCTCCAGGGCGGGAGGGCTGGCGCGGTCGATGACCAGCATCACCGCGTCGGTGCCTTCGGTGGCGCCGCGCGCGACTTTGTTCATCTGCTTGTTGAGCGCCTTTTTGCCGCGGTGGACCCCGGGGGTGTCGAGGAACACCACTTGTCCGCGTTCCTCGGTGTGGATGGCCCGCACCAGATTCCGGGTGGGTTGGGCCACGGGGCTGACAATCGAGATCTTCTCATCCATCATCCGGTTGATCAGCGAGGATTTTCCCGCGTTCGCGGCCCCCACCACCGCAATCATTCCCGCTTTTTTCGTGAAATGTTCTTCCGTTTTGTTTTCCATAATTCCAATCCTATCTTATTTGGGACAAAATGACGAGTTCCCTGTCACATATTTCTGTCCGCACACGAGATGGACCATCCTTCGGAAAAAGCTGCAGAGCCCCGT
>PXAS01000408.1 GCA_003565815.1 PVC group bacterium | reverse complement strand
TTGGTGGTTCCGCTCATCTGCGTTCCAGTTTGAGGTGGGCGGCCATGAGTTCGCCGGGATTGGTGAGCGCGGCCATGAGGGAAAGTTCGCCACACCAGGTGGCGGCGGCGCAGATGGCGGCGAGGCGGCGGGCGTTTTCGCCGGGTGGACGTTCCGCGCGGCAGCCGAGATCCCGCAGGTGGGTTTCGACATGGGCGAGGCCTTTGCCATTGCCCACCGCGCCGAGAATGAGATTGGTAAGGGTGACGCTGAAATACAGGTCGCCCCCGCGGTCTTCGGCGTGGGTGATGGCCTGGGAGCCTTCGACGATGTTGGCGGCATCCTGTCCGGTGGCCAGATAAAAGGCGAGGAGAATGTTGGCCGCGTGGGCGTTGGCGCTGCGGGTGCCGCCCGCCAGCAAGGTGCCGATGAGATTCTTGCGCACGTTCAATTGGGCCACGGCGGCGGCGGTGGTCTTGAGGTGTCGGCGGACGATTTTTTCGGGAATATGGGCTTCGGTGACCACGTACTTGCCGCGTCCGAGAATGCCGTTTACGGCGGACGTTTTTTTGTCGGTGCAGTAATTTCCGCTCACGGAAACGTGTTTGAGGTCGGGAAATTCCGCGAGCAGCCCGCGCAGAATTTTTTCGGCGGCCTTGGTGGCCATGTTGTGTCCGGAGGCGTCGCCGGTGGCAAAGGCGAGCCGCAAATAGAGCAGGTTGCCCACGATTTGGTGGTGGACGTCCAGCAGTTCGGCAAAGCGGCTGGTTTCTGCGGTCCAGGCCTGGAGTTGCTCCCGGCGTTCGCGGGCAAAGCGGGTGACCCCCAAGGCGGCTTCGGCATGGGGGGCTTCCACCAGAATCGAGCGGGTCATGCGGTCATCCACCACCGTGCAGGCGATGCCGCCGCTGTGACGCGAAACCAGGGCACCGCGGTGGGTGCTCGGCCAAAGCGGGGTTTCGTAGGTGGCCAGGGGCACGGAAATGTCTTCGGTCGCGCCTTGATAGCGCATGCACAGGGGTCCGATCCGGCGGAGCGGGATCTCGGCATGCATCGGTTCGGGTGGGGAAATGGACATGGCTTCTCCTTGCCGTTTGCATCCGGGAAGTCAAGATTCGCGCTCCATTTCTTCACAAACGCCTGAGCGAATGCGGCGGGAGCGTTATGTCTTCATTCAGCCAAAAACGGCCTCGCACCCGCGCACCCGCGCACCCGCGCACCCGCGCGCCCCGGACACTGGTGAAAGCGGGCAGGCGGTTTCGCCTTGACTTCCACCACTCGTTTTTCAATAACATTCTCCCATATTCGCCCCCATCTCAACTCCGAAACCGCCTCGATCGCTCAAAGCGCGAAAAGCGATTTCCTATCCATAAGACTTTCTCTTGTGATTCCACATAATTTTAATGAAGCGTGCGCGTCATGAACATACTTCCAAAGAGAACCGTGTGTTTTTTTCTTGGGTCCATATTGCTTGCGACCACGTCGGTCCGGGGAATGCACCAAATACACAGTTTGGGGGAACCGGTCTTTCCCCGGACGGGACGCCGGATGAACAATGAGGACCGACCTCGGTTGATGATCCAAACCGTGGCCCACTCAGATTCGCTGCATCGGCGTGAAAAAATGCGCTTTCATTTGCGTTATTCGGTGCGCCGAATTTCCAAGACCCATCCGGATGGCACGACGGCGGAAATTAAAATCATCAGGGGAAACCATGTGTACGCACACCCCACGTTTGCGGAAGGAAGCGCGGAGTTCGAAGGCCGTTCCAGCAACGGGCAGCGGTTCCGGGTGAGAATGGTGGACGATGAATACGAATCGGTCACCGAAAACCCCGTGTACTTTGAATTGACCGAAGCCAACGGGGACCGTTTTTATCTGCACGCCCGCGGGGGGCCGGGCACCCCGTTCGGCGCCTTCGTTTTTTGGTTTTCCGCGGAAGGAGAAATGAAAACACGCGAGGATTTCGGCATCTTTCTGGAGACCGATCCGGACGGAACCCTGCGCGCGGTGCGTACCCCCCACCGTCTTGCCCTCTTGGAAGACGAGGAACACGGGGGATATCAACTACGCGTTTACAGGGAACTTCCTCACGTTGACGACGTTTTGCCGGACAATCGGTTTCTACCTCCGGAAAACACCGTGCCCTATGAACATTATCGGTACATAAAACCAGAAACGCCCGGAAAAACTGGCCTGCTGGCCGAGAAAATTTTACCGGAACAGCCTTACAGATGGGCTCGCTGGGTGGAAAATCCCATCGGGGATTACGATCTGTATTACGACGACGAAAACGGCGAGGTGTACCTGGAAATTGCCGTCAGACGGTACACACGGAACCCGAGAAACTTTATCCGCACCCACGGACAAATTCTGCGAGGGGGCCAAAGGAGGGTCACCACGACGGAAAGAACAGTCATAGGTGGATCGTGGAAGAACATCAGGCAGGAAATTGACCTGGAGGGGGATGTCACGGTTTGGACATACACCTACTGGGACGAGCCGGTGCCGCGGGATTTTGAACTCAAAACCAGGGTGTCCAGCAAAGGACCTTGGGCGGCCTTTGACTATGACATCATCGGACGGCTGGAGGTGGAAATCCGTCCCGTGGAAACCACCCGGCAGGTCGTTGAGTACGTGCCCGAGGAAACCCCCGGGGACGGACCCGGCGCTTTGGACGCTTTCCTGGCCGCCTTTACTGACGGTGCGCCCGAAGGCAAACGGCGCGTGAGCCGCGAAGTTGTGGAGTACGATCCCCCCGCCCCGCCCGAAGACATCCGCGAGGGCACCAAACGGGGCGAAGTCACCCTTCACGAATATGCACACCCGGACCCAAGCGTAAACAGAGACCCGGAAGATGATCGCCCCGCGGTGACTACCCTCCTCCGCCACGGAGAGTTCGTGAAACGCACCTGGATCAAATACGACGTGGAACAAGACGGGAAAAAAGTCACCCGCCGCGTCACCACCCAAGACGAAAACGCCACGCACGACGATCCACGCAACACCGTGACTTTTCAGTGAATTTGATTTTCATAATCAGGGCTTCGGTGACCACCTACTTGCCGCGTCCGAGAATGCCGTTCACGGCGGACGTTTTTTTGTCGGTGCAGTAATTTCCGCTCACGGAAACGTGTTTGAGGTCGGGAAATTCCGCGAGCAGCCCGCGCAGAATTTGTTCGGCGGCCTTGGTGGCCATGTTGTATCCGGAGGCGTCACCGGTGGCAAAGGCGAGCCGCAGATAGAGCAAAAAGTTCATACCCATCTTGCTCGGCCTGATTCGGGAGATCCCCATTTTCCAGGATTCCCCAATTCCGTTCATTCGCAGTGTCCCCATTATGAGGGTGTAAATGCCTTCTGAGAGGAACAGGTTTTCTAATGAGAGAAAAAGCCTGTCAGGAAACG
>PXAS01000304.1 GCA_003565815.1 PVC group bacterium | reverse complement strand
GATGATCCGCAGTCCGGCGAAGCATCCGCAAGTAGTTTCACTCTTCTTCCATTCGCGGGACGGCAAGGCCATTCGCGGGGTTCCCTCTTAACCTGGATTCTCTTCGGTTGCGGATCAAATCTGCATTAGGGATAAGGTTTTGGAGGATCAAAATTTCCATCGTATCGGGCCTGGGGCCGTAGATCGGCAGTCCCTTGCCGATAACCCTGCCGTTCGGGGATTATTTCGCCGCCAAGAGACGCAGGCTCATTTCGGTGCGGTGACGATTGCCGGGCAAAAGCAGGCGGCGTTCGCGCAAGCAATTGACGGCCTCCACGCAACACATCCGTTGCCATTCCTGGTCGCCGAAATCGGGCATGGCCTTGGATTTCGCGGTCCAGGGGTTCCAGACGACGGTATTGTTGGCGCCTCGCTGGGCGATCCCGATGTGGCGATCGCCGTCCAAAATCCGGGTTTCGCCGTCGGGATGCAGGTACACACGATCGGTTTCGCCCGCAAAACCGATGGGGCCATCCTGCACTTTGACGGCCATGCCGTCGAGTTTGTCCAGGTAAGAGGCATTTTCCAGGCCGAGGACTTGGGCGCCGCGGGCGTCATCGAGGGCAAAGTAGGTATGCAGCGCATCTTCGAATGCGACCGGGGCATTGCCATCGTTCACGGTGTCGAGGGCCACGGAGAGGGTTTGGCCAACGGTGAGGGTGTACTCCAGGCGGAGGCCGTGGGGCACGGCCTTGCAGTCGTCCCCTTCCGGCTTGAAGCCCAGGCGGATGCGGCAACGTCCGTCCTGAAGCACGGAGGCTTCCAACGGGGTCCAGGCCCGGAGCCGGGCGATGCCGTGTGCGGGCAGGGCGGGGTCGCACGGGTGGGGACCAAACCAGGGCCAGCAAATGGGGATGCCCCCGCGAATGGGGAGGCCGTCGGCGAATTGGCTGTGCTCGCTCATCCAGAGAACGGGTTCGGCGCCTTCCGGCTGAAAGGAGGTGATGTGGGCGCCGTGCAGATAAACGGTGGCCTTGGCGCCCTGTCCCCGCAGATGGAGACAAGCAAGGCCTCCGGCGCCGATGTCGGGTTGTACGTGGCCGGGGATCGAAAATGCGTCAAGGGAATCGTTCATAAATCCTTTATGCTCTCTGTGAAAGCAAATGACAAGCAAGAGACGAAAATTTTGGGGGAGGGAATTCCATTGCGAAAGGCATGCCACAAAGGCCCGGAGCGCTGAGAGATCTTCCGAAGGTGTAAAAAGAAGAAACCGCACTTGTCAAAACAAGCTTTCCGTGCAAAAGGATCCGCATGTTCAAATGGCCGCCGCTTCTCTTGATTTTTCTCTCGCTTTCGCAGCTCCTGCACGCACAGCCTCCGGAAGGGGCGAGGGGTGCGTTCCGCCCTTGGAGCGTGGGGGGCTTTGTCATGACCGATTCCCAACCCTATCGGGGGGCCGACGGCATCGTGCGGGTGTTGCCCTTTGTGTCCTACCAAGGACGCGCGGTGGATTGGTACGGTCCCTTCGTCCGCTACCGGCATCCTCTGGGCGCGGGGTGGACGCTTTCTGTGCGGGGCACCCTTGATTTCGGGGCCTACGAAGAGGACGACGCCGAGATTTTGACCGGACTCGGCGACCGAAGGCATACCTTTCTGCTCGGCGCCGGGCTGGAAAAAAGACTCGGGACCGCCTGGTCCGCCTCTTTTCACGTGGACCGGGATGTGTTGGGCCGCCACGACGGCACCGAAGCCGTGGCGGGCGTCAATCGCCGCATCGGCCATCCCCGCGCCCCCTTTTCCGCAAATTTTGGCGGCGGGGTGCGGTTTCAGGACGATCGTTGGACCCGCGACCGGGTCGGCGTCCCCGCGGACAAAGCCCGCGCGGACCGCCACGCCTATTCCCCCGGGTCCTCTTTCCACCCCTATGTGTCCACCATGGTCATCTACCGGGTCACCGAGCGCTGGGTCACCACCCTTGGACTGCGCTACGAATGGCTGGACGATACCTGGCAAGACAGCCCGCTGGTTTCCGACCGGGGACGCCTCACCTCCATGGTGACCCTGTCCCGCTCCTTCTGAGCACCATGAGGATTCACTGACAGCGTAAGAACTTTGGGTTCGAAATATTCTCGTCCAACATCTTCGCCAATCTTTTCCCGATGGGGCCGATGGGAAAGGAGCGTCCCTCCAAATCGGTGACCGAGGTCACCCGGGCGGTGGTGCCGACGACCAGGAGTTCGCTCATGCCCCGCAAATCGTCCGGCGTGAGTTTGCGGCTGTACACGGGAATCCCCGCCGCTTCCGCGAGTTCGGACACCCGTTGAAGCGTGGTTCCGGGCAAATGACGGTCCGGCGGAGGGATCAGCAAAGCCCCGCTCGCATCCACGGCGGCAATGTTTTCGGTAAAACTTTCGGTCACATGGCCGGTTTCGTCCACGCCCAAGGCAAAGTGGGCCCCCGTTCGGTTCGCCTCGGCTTTCATGAGCGCATTGGGAAGATAGTTGCAGGTCTTCACCGTGGCCAAAATGCCGGCTTTGGGAGCCACCTGACTGAAAACGACTTTTGCGCCCTCCGGATGGGTTTCCATGAAAGGTGGCGAAGCTTGATACACCACGATATAGAGGGAAGGGGAGGGACTCTCGGCGGGATCCACGGAAAATCCGCCCGGGCCCCGTCCGAGCAAAACCCTGGCCAAGCCCCTGCTCAAGGCGTGGTCCGCGGAGGCGACGGAAAAAAGATCCTCCAAAATCAGGGTCAAACGCTCGTCGGGAATTCGAAGATCCAAGCCAATTTGGGCGGCGGAATGGCGCAGACGCTGCAAATGCGGCGCCAGCAAAAAAATGCGTCCCCCGTCATAGAGCAGTGTTTCAAACACGCCGTCGCCGCGATGTACCAAATGATCGTCCACCGGCACCCGCATCAGACGGGGATCCGTGACAATGGCGTCCCATTCCGAAGCGTACATGGCCAGGTACTTGCGGGAATGGGGCGGACGATACGCGGCCAGATGACGCAAGCCGTCCTCATAAGACCAAACGGAGGTGTGGAGGTTCATGAGGGGGAGGGTAGCAAACGGAAACGGGGCGGGCAACACCGAACGTCGAACATCGAACGTCCAACTTTGAACGTTGAAGGGAGGGGGCCGGGGGAAAGGAGCGCCGATCTCCGCATCGGCACGGGGCGCAGGGGGAAATGATGGGAAAACGAACGTCGAACATCGAACGTCCAACTTTGAACGTTGAAGGGAGGGGGGCCGGGGGGAAAGGAGCGCCGATCTCCGCATCGGCACGGGGCGCAGGGGGCAAACCTGGCGTTGAAGACCCCTGTGCCCTGCCGGTGCGGAGACCGGCGCTCCCTTGGTTAGGGCGCGTCACCGAATTGAGATGCACTCCCTTGGAGGACCCAACATATAACATT
>PXAS01000276.1 GCA_003565815.1 PVC group bacterium | reverse complement strand
GGCGCCGGCGTTGATGGGAACGATGCTGCCGTAGCGGGGGGGGACGGTCCAGGCGCGGGGTTCGAGGACGACGTCGCGACGGGGCGGATCGAGGCGGTAGATGCGTTGGGCATTGTCACTGACGAAGGCCTGGAGTTGGTCGAGCAGGCCGTGGTCTTCGAAAAATTCGGCGAGGCGGGGCAGCAGGATCGGGGCGGTGAAACATCCGGCGGCGCCCTCGGTGCGTTTGGCGACTTCGGTGTGGGGGGCGCTGTCGCTGCCGAACATGATTTTGGGGTGGCCGGATTTGACGAGGTCCTGCAGGGCGTCGCGGTCGCGGGGGCTCTTGAGGATGGGTTTGCAAAAGTAGAAGGGGTTGAAGGCGCCGCCGAGGACGTCGTCGAGGGTGTGGCAGAGGTGGTGCAGGGTGATGGTGGCGAAGACGTTCTCGTGTTTGTCGAGAAATTCGGCGGCCTCCACGGTGCTGATATGTTCCATGATCAGCCGCAGGCGGGGAAAAGTGCTGGCGATGTGGTCGTAGACGGCCACGAATTCGCGTTCGCGGTCGTGACTGTAGCCGTTGGTTTCGCCGTGAACGAGGAGGGGGAGGTCGAGATCTTGGAGGATATCGAGCACGGGTTCGATTTTGCCGAGTTCGGCCACGCCGGCGTCGCTGTTGGTGGTGACTCCGGCGGGATAAAGCTTCACCCCGAAAAGGCGCTCGCGCATGGCGGTGAGTTCTTCGCGGGTGAAGTCGTCCCGGAAAAAGAGGGGGACGTAGGGGTCGAAGGAGAGGTCGCCGACGGCTTTGCGGATGGAGGCCGTGTAGGCGTCCAGACACTCGGCATTGTCCACCGGCGGCAGGGTGTTGGGCATGCAGACGGCGCCGACGAATTGTTCGGCGGTGAAGGGGGCGACGAAACGGAGCATGTCATCCTGTCGCAGGTGCACATGCATGTCCAGAGGGCTGTTGAGTGTGAGGTTCATGGGACCCGTATGCGGAATTTGTGGAGACTTGGCAACGTTTTACGTGACAAGAGGGCGGAAAATTCTCTATAAGGAAACCCCATGAGCGACAAAACCCCCCATCTTCACGCGTATGCGGACGCTTTGGCGCCTCTGCATCTCTTTGGTCCCCGTTTGCGGGGGGACATGTGCCGCTTCACGTTTTGGTGCCGGAACGCGGATACGTTGGATCTGTTGCTGTTCAACGGCAACCGCGATTTGCGTCCGGCAAAGGAAGTACACCTGAACCCGGAGGAGCACCGCTTCGGGGACGTTTGGAGCACGGAAGTCCCGGGGGTGAAAGCGGGCATGTGCTACGTTTGGCGGATTCACCGCGAGAAGGACGAGCGCTTTCCGGCGGACCAATATGTCCTGGATCCCTGGGCGCCGGCGGTGGCGGGGGCGCCGAACTGGGGCGAATCCCTGATCCAACGTCCCGGCGATCCGCGCCACACAGGCCCCGCCTTTCCCAAGGCGGTGGTGGTGGACTCGGCCTTCGACTGGGGCAAAGACGCGCCGCCGAACATTCCCTGGGCGGACATGATCGTCTACGAGGCCCATGTGCGGGGCTTTACTGCGGATCCTTCCAGCAAGGTCAAACAGCCCGGCACGTACGCGGGCATGATCGAAAAAATCCCGCACCTGAAATCCCTCGGGATCACCAGCGTGGAACTCATGCCCATGTTTGCTTTCGACGAAATGGAGTATTATCACGCCCAGGATCCCCGCTCGGAGTTGCGCAATTACTGGGGCTACAGCACCTTGGCCTTTTTCGCGCCCAACGGGCGCTATGCCGCCGGCGGACACCGGGGACAGCAGGTGGACGAATTCAAGGCGTTGGTGAAGGCGATTCACGACGCGGGCATGGAAGTGATTCTGGACGTGGTGTACAATCACACCGCCGAGGGCGGGCCCGACGGCCCCACGTACAGTTTCCGCGCCATCGATGAGGATGTGTTTTACATCAAGGACCCGGCCGAAGGGTATCACAACTACAGCGGGTGCGGCAACACCTTCAACTGCAACCATCCGGTCGTGCGCGAATTCATTCTCGACAGCCTCCGTCATTGGGTGACCGAGTACCATATCGACGGGTTTCGCTTTGACCTCGCGCCCATTTTGGCCCGCGACATCGACGGCAGGCTGATGGCGCGTCCTCCGCTGATCGAGGCCATCGACCACGATCCGATTCTGCGCGGGGTGAAAATGATCGCCGAGGCCTGGGACGCGGCGGGCGCCTACCAGATCGGTTCGTTCAGCTCGAACCGCTGGCCGGAGTGGAACGGCAAATACCGCGACGAGGTGCGGCGTTTTTGGGCCGGGGAGCCGGGCATGCTTTCCCTTTTCGCCACCCGGGTGCTGGGCAGCGAGGATCTGTATTCCCATCAGAAAATGGGTCCGCTCAAGTCCGTGAACTTCATTACCTGCCATGACGGGTTTACCCTGCGCGATTTGGTGAGTTACCGGGGCAAGCACAACGAAGCCAACATGGAGGAAAACCGGGACGGGGAAAACCACAATTACAGCGAAAACTGGGGCGAGGAGGGAGAAACAACCGATCCGGAAATCCTCGAACTTCGCCTGCGGATGCAGAAAAATTTTCTCGCCACCCTGCTGGTGTCTCGGGGCATTCCCATGTTTCCCATGGGCGACGAATGCGGACGGAGTCAAAAGGGCAACAACAATGCCTATTGTCAGGACAACGAGCTGAGTTGGATGAATTGGGATCCGGACAAGGAGGGGCTTGAGTTGCAGGAATTCACGCGCAAACTCATCGCCCTGCGCAAGGAACTGCCCCTGTTGCGCTGCAAGCGGTTTCCGTCCGCGGGCTCCGCCGATCTCACCGCCGAACGCATCAAATGGTACGGCCCCGACCACCGCGAGCCGGATTGGGAACACGATCAGGCCATCGGCCTGCGGCTGAGCGGCTTGAAACGGCACACCGGCTTGGCGCGGGACGAAGAGGACGTGCTCATCCTGTTCAACGCCTCCGCGGATACGGTGAAATTCCACATGCCCGACACAGACGATTGCAAATGGAACATGCGGCTGCACACCACCGCCAAGCGCGTGCACCGCGCCCATCTGGGGACCAGCATCACCACCCAACCCCGCAGCATGATCATTTTCAGCGCCATGAACACCGCGCCCAAGTCAAAGGGCAAATCCAAAAGTTAAGCCCTGCATTTCGCCGATATACTTGACGAATCGATTGAACAAGCCGATGTTTTGCGCGTCTATCCATTTCATCATTTCAGTTTGATTTCACAACTTTACAAAGGAGCATGCTCACATGTTTTTCGATCCCTACTTTTTACTGTTCGCCGCGCCCGCCCTGGCGCTTTCGCTGTATGCCAGCCATTTGACCAAAACCCGCTTTCAGAAATATTCGAAAGTGATGGGGTCCAGCGGGCTCACCGGCGC
>PXAS01000024.1 GCA_003565815.1 PVC group bacterium | reverse complement strand
CGTCCTTTTTGTCTTCCAGCGCCAATTGGGAGTCCACCTCCTCCGGCGCCATTTTCACCACCCCCTCGCCCAACTTGATGTCCGTGCCACGACCGGCCATGTTGGTGGCGATGGTGATGGATCCCGGCTGTCCGGCCCGGCGCACGATTTCGGCCTCGCGGGCGTGGTTTTTGGCGTTCAAGACGTTGTGGGGCAGGTTTTTTTTGAGCAAAAGGCGGCTGAGTTCCTCCGAGGATTCCACCGTCACCGTGCCCACCAACACCGGCTGCTTGCGTCGGTAGGCTTCGGTGATGTCGGCCACCACGGCGTTGTATTTTTCCCGGCGGGTCCGGTAGATGCGGTCGTTGTAGTCCACCCGGCGCACGGGGCGGTTGGTGGGAATGACGAGCACGTCGAGTTTGTAGATCTGCATGAACTCTTCCGCCTCGGTTTCGGCGGTCCCGGTCATGCCCGAGAGCTTTTCGTACATGCGGAAATAGTTCTGAATGTTGATGGTGGCGAGGGTTTGGGTCTCGCGCTCGATTTTCACCCCTTCCTTGGCTTCCACGGCCTGGTGCAAGCCATCGCTCCAGCGGCGACCGGTCATGAGGCGTCCGGTGTTTTCGTCGACGATGATCACCTGGTTGTCCTGCACCACGTACTGCACGTCGCGCACGTAATTGCAATAGGCGCGGATGAGCTGGTCGATGGCGTGAATGCTTTCGCTTTTTTGGGAGAACTCCTCTTGGGCGGCGCGACGGCGGGCGATGCGTTGCTCGTCGGTCAGGCCGGTGTCCCCGTCCAGTTCGGACATGATGGTGGCCAGGTCGGGCAGGAGATAGGCATTGGGATCGTTGGGCGAAATCGCGGTGGTGCCTTTGTCCGTCAAACTGGCGTCGTTGCTTTTTTCATCGATGGTGAAATACAAGTCCTGCCGCAATTCGCGGGCGAGTTCCTTGTAAGCCTCGGTGAGAAAGGTGTCGTTCACTTTTTCGAGCATGCGTCGAATGGAGGAATCCTCGAGCATGGAGAGCAGGGCCGGATGTTTGGGCATGCCTTGATGTACGCGATAGAGGGTTTTGCGGATCAGGTCGTCATCGGCCTCCTCCCCCTTGGCCAATTCGTCCTTGATGTCCTTCACATACCCGTCGATGAGTTGTTTTTGCTTTTGCACCAACCGTTGCACCAGGGGCTTCATGCGGAGGAACAATTCCTCGGAGGAATGCTCGGTGGGACCGCTGATAATCAGGGGCGTGCGGGCCTCGTCCACCAAAATGCTGTCGATTTCGTCGATGATGGCAAAATGATAGTCCCGCTGCACCCGGTCGGCGGGGGTGTAGGTCATGTTGTCGCGCAGGTAGTCAAACCCGAACTCGGCGTTGGTGCCGTAAGTGATGTCGGCGGCGTAGTGTTCGCGTTTCTGCTGTGGGCGCATGCCGCTTTGAATGCAGCCCACGGTCAGCCCCAAATAATCGAAGACCAGTCCCATCCATTCCGCGTCGCGGCGGGCGAGATAGTCGTTGACGGTGACGATGTGCACGCCGCGCCCGGTGAGGGCGTTCAAATAGGCGGGGGCGGTGGCGACCAGGGTTTTGCCTTCCCCGGTGGCCATTTCCGCGATGCGCCCCTGATGCATGGCAATGCCGCCGATCAACTGCACGTCGTAGGGGATCTCCACCCATTTGCGGGTATCGTCGGTGACCTTGTATTCGGTGCCCACCAAACGGCGGCAGGTGTTTTTCACCACCGCGAACGCCTCCGGCAGAATGTCGTCCACGGTCTCCCCGTTTTTCAAGCGCTCCTTGAACTCCGCGGTTTTCGCCTGTAATTCGGCTTCCGTCAGAGACTGGTATTGGGTCTCGAATTCATTGATTTTGGCAACAATCGGCCACAACCGCTTCAGGTCGCGGTCGTTTTTGCTGCCCATGATTTTTTTCACGATCCATTGCATCGTCTGGTCTTCCGGGTTCAAAAGGTTCGAAATTGAGGCGAAAGCATAACGATCCCTGCCCGCATTGCAAGCTTGTCGATGGTCGGAATCGGGATTCAATTCGCAAAAGAAGCCGAATTCAACGAAAAAGAGGATCGACAGCCGGGCCGACTTCCCTTATGGTGACCGCCCTTTCTTCAAAAAAATCATGACCGATACACCGAAACAACTTATACTCGGATTGCCCAAGGGCAGTCTCCAGGAATCCACCTACGCCTTGTTCCGCAGGGCGGGGTTCCATATCAGTTCCAGTTCCCGAAGCTATATTCCCCGCGTGGACGACGAGGACATTCAGATCCGCCTCATCCGCGCCCAGGAAATGAGCCGCTACGTGGAATTGGGCATGCTGGACGCGGGGCTGACCGGGCATGACTGGATCGTGGAAAACGGTTCGGACATTCACCGCGTTTGCGAATTGCAGTACGCCAAACAGGGCCGCAAGCCCGTCCGCTGGGTCGTCGCCGTTCCCGAGAATTCCGCGATTCGCGAGCCCAAGGACCTCGAAGGCAAGCGCATCGCCACCGAAGCCGTGGGCATCGCCCAGAGCTGGCTCGACAAGCATGGCGTCAACGCCAAGGTTGAATTCTCCTGGGGCGCCACCGAGGTGAAAGCGCCCGAATTGGTGGACGCGATCGTGGAATTGACCGAAACCGGCAATTCCCTGCGCGCCAATAATCTGCGGATTATGGACACCATTTTGGAATCCAACACCCAATTGATTTGCAGCCATGCCGCCTGGGCGGACGAGTGGAAACGCGCCAAAATCGAGCAAATTTCCATGCTCGTCAACGGCGCCCTGGCCGCGGAAAGCAAAGTTTTACTGAAATTGAACGTGCAGGACGCCGGCCTCCATGAGGTCGTCCGTATCCTGCCCTCTCTCCACGCACCCACGGTGAACAGCCTGTCGGAATCCGACTGGCACTCCGTGGAAACCGTGGTGGAAGAACATGTGGTGCGGGATATCATCCCGCAACTGAAGGCCGCCGGGGCCGAAGGCATCATCGAACTCTCGTTGAACAAGATTATTCCCTGAACCGGAAAATGGGAATTCCTCGTTTAACTTTCAACAAAAGGACCGTATATGGGCTCTATTAAGAAACAGCGCCGGAAGAAAATGTCCAAGCACAAGCGCCGCAAGCGCAGTCGCAAAGACCGGCACAAAAAGAAATAAGAATTTTTCAACCAACCGAATGAAAGGCCGAGCGCACATGAAAGCAGATTCCAAATCCATTTTCCAGCGCCTCGGTACCCTTCTCCTGATCGCACCGGGGGTTTGGCTTTCCGGATGTGCATCCCTCAAAGATGCCCGGAAAGACATGCCCGACGGTGACGGTCTTGCTTTGTATCAAACGGAACGGGTGCGGGAACCGGTCAACGAACGTTTTGCCGAAGCCCTCGCGCATTTCAGCGTGGCCTTGACCCATGAATTCCAGGGGGAAGG
>PXAS01000122.1 GCA_003565815.1 PVC group bacterium | reverse complement strand
TGAAATATTGCGACATGCTGGAGGACTCGGAAGGCTACCGGATGGAATTACGCTACCTGCGGGACACAGACGGGAGGGAGGTCGACTTCGTCGTCCTGCGCGACGGCACCCCCGAATTCGCAGTGGAATGCAAACGATCAAACCGCCCCCTGGACAAATCCATCCCCTATTTTATGGAACGCACCGTCATCCCCGAGTTTTACCAGACCCACCTCGGAGAAAAGGATACCGGACACTCCGCCAGCGGCGGCCGTATCCTGCCGTTTCACACCCTTTGTGCATTGAAAAATCTACCCTGAATGATTGGAATCACACATGCAAACGAACCGAAATCTGCAGTCAGTACAACCCCGCCCCGCAACGATCGAATCCTGCAAAAATGGTTTTCTGAATCCTCCGGATACCGCGCGCCCGGGCGTGTACTGGTACTTCATGGATGGCTCCATACATGAAGTGTCAAATGCGACGCGGAGAAATGGCCTGACCCAAGTGCCGATCCGCTTTGCCGCCTACCAGAGTTATTTCGTTGTGTTCAAAAACGGGGGCGTGGCGTCCAGTGAACCCTCAGACGACACGGCATTTCCGCTTTGCACCCCCGAGCAGGAGTTGTCCGGACCGTGGCAGGTCGAATTCGATCCCGCCCGGGGTGGACCTGCGAACATTGAATTCGAACGGCTGCAGGACTGGACCGCGCGTATAAAGCCGACTCCCCGCTGCTGCCCAGCGGCCTCATCGGCCCGGTGCGGATTATGAAGGCCGTGCGCAACGACCGGAAGGCTTAATTATCATGAAAGACATACTCACTCGGTACCGCGAACACCTTTATCGTTTTGAAACGCCCCCTTCGGAACGGGTGAAGCAATTTCTGGCAGATCTGAATGAATCGGGCCGCTGGGCGGATGTTGATTATGAGGACGAAAAACGCGGGGCCTGGGACCTCATGATTCCAGCATCCCGGCTGCGTGATTTTGCCATGGCACGGGTTGCGCCGGACTTGGCGGAGGATTTGGCGGATGGCGTATCCGGGGAGGAACTTGATCGGGCGATTCACCGGGTCCTCGATGATTGGCTGGCAAACCGGTACAAGTCCTCGAACTGGTGGTATAACCAGATCGGTATCCCTCGGCTGATGCGCGATACAGCGGTGTTGCTGGAGGGCCGGCTTGATGCGCCGCGATGGGAAGGATTGCTCGAAATCGTGAACCAGCACAAGGTCGAGGGGACCGGCGCGAATCTCCTTTGGACTGCTGAGACCGCTTTGCATTATGCGTGTCTGGTTCAAGACGGGGATCTCCTTGCCGATGCGGCGCAGCGGATACGCGGCGAGATCGTCGTAGGACAGCGCGAGGGGATCCAGACGGATTGGAGTTTTTTCCAGCACGGTGAACGACCGCAGACCTTTCACTACGGCAGTTCTTACATGCACGTCGCTTTGACGGTTGGCCGGCAATTGCAGGGGACACCGTGGGAATATTCCGAAGAGGAGGTCGCGATCTTATCCAATTTCCTGCTTGAGGGAGCCCAGTGGATGCTCCGGGGGGAGTATACCGTCCCCTCCACCCTGGACCGGTCTGCATCCCGCCCCGGTTCTATGCGGGTAAACTTGGAACCCTTTGTTTCAATGTGGAGCAAGGTGGATTCCACGCGGCGCGGGGAACTGCGAACCTTTGCCGCCCGAATGACCGGCGGGGCCGAACCCCTGAACGGATTCCGGCATTTTGACCGGGCGGATTTCACCCTGTATCACCGCCCGGGATTTTCGTATTTTGTCAAAATGATTTCGGACCGGACTTTTCTGACGGAAACGCTCAATCAGGAAAATCATTTCGGCAACCCGGTCTTTCACACCGGGGACCATTATCTTGTGCGTAATGGACAGGAATACGTCGATCTGATGCCGGTGTGGGATTGGGAGCGGCTTCCGGGCATCGCTTCGGCATCGGGAATGCGGGAGGTGGAGCGAAAACCGTTTGTCGGCGGGCTGGGGGACGGGACCAGTGGTGTTTCCGCGATGGACCAGGTGCGAACCGGAGAAGAGGGGGCTGAACTCGCGCTGCGCCGGAGTTGGTTTTTCCACAGGGACATGGTCATTTCCCTGGCCGGCGGTTGGGAGCTGTCGGGCGATACGTCGGATCCCTGGCTGGTGCTGGATCAGAGCCGTTTGCGGGATGCGGTGTCGGTGGTCGACACGGAGGGCCATGCGCATGAGATCGAGGCGGGGGAACACTGGAAGGGTTCAGCCGTCGCCGTTTCCCACGGGGACGTCGCATGGATTCCCCTCGGCAGGGCGCCCGTGTCGGTTCAGATTGTGAAGGCCTGCGGAAGCTGGAGGCGGATCAATTCTAACTACAGCGAGGAGCCGATTGAGGAAAAGGTCTTCCTTGCCTCGATGGAGTTTGAAGGGGCCTCGCCGGAAGCCGGCGGGTTCGCGGTGCTGCCGGGAGTCGATCCGGCAGAGGCGGTCCGCATCGCCGGCGCACCGCCCTGGACGGTCCTTCGCAATGACCGCGCCGTACAGGCCCTTGAATTTGCGGATGACGGTGTGGGCATGGCGGTCTTTTACGAAACGGGAGCGGTTGAATTCGGCGGGCGGGAGCTTTCGGTGTCACGGCCCTGTCTGGTATTCCGGCGGGGCGAAACGCTTTCCGTCGCGGATCCTTTGGGCGGCGAAGAACCGGTCGAGGTGCTTTGGGTTGACGAACGGCGGCTTGGTGGCCTGTGCTGAACTGTCTTGGCCAATAGAAGAGACACAAGTACAAATGCGGATATGGTCTAAATTGATTTATGAAATGGACCTGCCACGTGTCTTCGTCGCGTAGCGACGGTCCAGGAGTAGCCGTGGATTTCAATCCACGGACCGTTTCCCACCCACACACCAACCGCGTCGCGACGCCTGACGGACCCGGGGTTTCAACCCCATCCGGTGTCCACGGGGATTGAAATCCCCAAATCCTTGGGTCGTCGCTACGCGACGAAGACATCATTTTCACAATCCTGCCGAGGATTGAAATCCACGTCTATGCGTCGGATGTCGCTACGCGACACAAATCCTGAAAGAACCGTCAAGGTTTCGCCTGCCTTCAAGGTGATGGATGCGGCGAGGTTTGCAGCGCGCGCACGGTTGTGGTTTTGACCGTTTGGGTTTGGATCGCGAAAAAGCTGTTGGGCACTTTGCCGGTGTCGCGGCGTTGCTCGAAATTGTGAAAAATCTGCCACCAGACCCGCTCCGCCTTGCCATTCATGCGAATGACGCCGCCGCCCACCGGACCCACTGGGAAATCAATCGCGCTCAGCCGCCGGCCCGAATAGACCACCACATCCTCCGCCCCTCAGAGCCACTTCCAGGCCGGAACAAGACGGATGCTTTGGCCGTCCACCAGGAATTCGTCGGATTGGTTGCGGGTCAGGATGATGGCCTGG
>PXAS01000498.1 GCA_003565815.1 PVC group bacterium | reverse complement strand
GGCCCAAGCCGAAAATGCCCCTGAATTTCAGGAAATCGTCGTGATGCCGCCGCATCGTCTCCTCAAGCTCTCTTGGCCCGATCATTCCACATCGGAATAAACAGGTATGGGGAAGTCCCGCGAATGGCCCGAAGGGTTGGCGCCCATGAACAATCCCCATGAAAAATCAGAAATCATGATCGACTCATCCGTCACTTTCAACCTTCTCTTCTTTTTCGGCGGAAGAGGATTGGGTTTTCAACATTTGTTCCGGAGAGTAGCGTTTTTTCAGCCAGAGACCGATGAGCAGGGAGAGCACGAAGACCGCCGTGAGGAGATACACCCATTTCATGTTGAAATCAGTGATGATGCTGCCGATGACGATGGGCACAAAACTGAATAGAAAATACACCGGGGCACCAATGCCCGCATAAATACGCAGGGGAAGATCCGTCAGGGCGAGGAGATAGAGTTTTGCGAAGTAGGGCGGACCCGGCACGGCTGCGATGACGGCGGTGAACCAGATGCGATGCCTGTGGGGAATGGAAGGGATGGCATATCCGGATTTTTCCATGAAGGCCCGCACCCGCGCCCGGAAGGTGCTTCGGGCGAGATAATACGCGGCGATATTGTGTGCAACAATCCCCGAACCGGAGACTATCGCGCCCCAGAACAAGCCGAAACGAAATCCGACCAGAATCAACAGGATTCTGAAAGAAAACCCCACCAGCGGAAGAACAAGAAAGGCGGCCAAAATGAGGGGGATCGGCAGATCTTCGCTGAGTGCCATCAACGTTTCCTGGTCCAGATGACCATGGGACGCATAGAGCAACCCGGCGAAAAGCAGCAAGCCCAACGCTATGGACAGGACACGGCCTTTGTTGCGTAAGATGGGATTATCCACCCTCATTCCCCTCCGACAAACTGAGTTCCGCACAGAGGGGAAGGTGATCGGATGCGATCCGGGCGTTGGCGGTCCGGGGCACTTCGACATGGCGGACCCCGAACTGCGGGCTCAAAAAGATATGATCCAGGCGCAGCACTGGAAAATTGGAGGGAAATCCGGCACGGGGTTTCAGGGAGTTCTTTCCGGTCCACACATCCCGCAGTCGTTCTTGCAAACGGGTATGGATCTCAGAACGGGGGACGGAATTGAAATCTCCGCACAGCAGTATCGGTTCGCTTTCCGGGAGTCCGCCCAACCATTTTTCACCAAGCAGCATGCGGGCCTGTTCGTCGCGTTCGCCTTTGCCCAGGCCGAAGTGGGTGTTGATGAAGGTGAACGGCCTGCGGCCTTCCGGGAAAATCCGCAGGCAAATTGCGCCCCGCCCCTCGCGTCTTCGACTGGCGGGGGTGAGAAAACCCGAGCGAATTTTCTCAAAAGGGTGTTTGGAAAACACAGCGATGCCGTAGCCTTCTTCCTTTTCCTCCAGCATGGTGAGAAAGACATGCTCCATCCGCAGGTGATGGGCAATGAGATGGGCCTGATCCTCACGCCCGGTCCTTGCCCGATGGGCATCGACTTCCTGCACCGCCACCACATCCGGATCAAAGCCGTTGATCACCCGGGCGATGCGTTCGGGGCGAACTTTGCCGTCCATCCCCCTGCAACTGTGGACATTGTAGCTCATGATCCGGAAGCCGCTGTTCCTGGAGGCGCGCACCGAAAGTTTCGGAACCCGCTCCATCCGGGGGCCTTTTCCGCCCAGATATTTAAGGGCGATTTCCCGAAGTTCCTCCCCCCGCACCCGGGTCCGGGTGGCGGGCAAATGGGCGAGGTGCCATTGGCGAATTCGGTCGGGCAAAAGCAGAAACCCGTTGGTTTCCTGGCTGCCGGGTCCGCCGTGGCCACCGTTTTCCAGGGGGAAACTCAGCGGGGGGAGGGTGGGATCCCAGCCGCTGATGACAAAATCGCCGACATCGGGATGGTGGCAGAGCCGCACCGTGTCCTCGGCCACCTCCCGAAGAAAGGGATGCGCCTCACCAAAAACCTCTGTTTTGTTCTGGATCAAATCCCATTCGCCCCGTCGGTTGAAGGCCCGGGGGCCGCCTTCGCATTTCGGCAGGATGACCAGGGGGATGCCGCCTTCGTCAACAAGCCGTTTGGCATAATTCCGCAGGTGATCCCCGGAAAGTGTTTCCGGAAGATAAACATGGCCGATCGGCCCTTGGGCGGTGACCACGATTTGCGTTTCCACATCCGGTCCCGCCACCGGATTGGCTCGCGCTTGCTTTCCAAACCCCAATAGAGATTCGCAGCGGTTGAGGGCGGTGCCGATGATTTCGGGAATCGGGGACGGGCGTTGCCAGATTTCATGTCCCTGCATGGGACCCTTGGCAAACACCGTTTCCAAGGCGCCCTGAAGGGGGCGTCCGTTTCTGACTTCAAAGGGTTCGGTGTGCTCTTGACCGTGATCGGAATACAAAATCAACTCGTAGTCGCGATGATCCGAGCGCTGCGCGGCCCTGTAAATGTCCCGTAGGGTCCGGTCAATGCCGCGGAGCGTCCAATGGGCAAAGGCAGAATCGGGTCCGCGGCGGTGGGCCTGCTCGTCGTAGCCGAGCAAATTGGCATGCACAAGCCGCACCCCGTTTTCAATGTCCACCAAAATCCGGAATCGAATCAGTTCGCGGAGGACAATGCAAACGCCGATACGGGTGGGGACGAACTGCAATTCCTTGAGAAAATGTTGCCGATTGAACAAGCCTTGGCATGCATCCACGACGGCAAGGGCAAACTCCAATCCAGATAAAAAAATGATGCGGGCGATTCTCGGCGCATAAGCAAGCGCGAGCAACAGACTTTTCAACGGATTCAAGTTCCGCAACATTTCCTGCGGCGCCAAATCCGCCGCACAGTACCGAGAAGTGGCCGCTTCGGCCTGATAGATGTTGGAATAGCTTTGACCGCCCTTGATCAATGAATCCCCCGGACACGCCTTGAGCCTCGCATCGTATTCCCCGGCCGTCTCCGGTTCATACATTTTGACCGCGCGACCTGTTTTCCGATCGAAAAAATGAAACGCGGGCACGGCGCACTTCTTCCCATAAAAGATTTCCGCCTGTACCGCCGGCGTGGTGGATGGCATCCCCGAATAAAAATTTTCCAGGGAAAAATGCCGATCCCGAATCAGGCGGGAAAGAAAAGGCAAGCGCCCATTTGCCATGGCCCTCTCCATCTGCGTTCGGGAAAGACCGTCCACTTGAATCAGAATGAGCCCGGGGCGATGAGAGGGCTCGCTTTTTTTTTCGTGTCCAAGGAAGCGTGAGGCCAAGCGGCTCCGGCTGAGGGTTTTTCGGAAACGCCTCGTGAACACGGACAGTTGGCTAATCAATCGAGACCTCCGTTTTGTCCTGCTTGTTCAACCCAACCTTGAGTGCCGCCGACTTCGCCACCATCAGGTCCCATTCGCTTTCGAGATCGCTGAGGATCCGGTGCCAGAAATC
>PXAS01000245.1 GCA_003565815.1 PVC group bacterium | reverse complement strand
TCCGGCGCCACCAGGGCAAAGCAAACGGATCGCTCCGCTTGGAATTTTTTCAGATAGAACTCATATTCTTCCCGGCGTCCAATGCTGTCCAGAAAGAGTCGCAAGGTTCTTGATATCAGCATTTATTCCTCAAGTTCTTTGACGTCTTCGAAACGAATGCCCATTCTGCGGTTGTTTTTCTGGTCGCGGATGATGAGGTCCTTGACCATCCACATGCCTTCGCGCACTTCGACGATGCTGTCCACGTCGATGCGTTTCACATTGTCGCCGTCCGGCCCCATCAATTGGGCCCGGACAATGAAAAGCGCATTGGTGTCGATCCAGAGACGCACGGCGGAGAAGTGGGGATGGGCGTCGGGGGCGGGAATTTCGACCACATGGGCGGGGCGGGTTTTGATGCGTTCGCGGCCGGTGATTTCCGCGCCGTCCCACCAGAGGAAATCCAGGCTGAGATCCGACCAGGTCAACCCGGTTTCAGCGATTTCGTCCGCGGGGTCGGTCTCGGGCACGGGCTCGCCCTCCGCGTCCCATTGCTGGAAATGGGGAGTTCCCTCCGGCCAACTGATGCGCGCGCTTGTCAGGGTCTCGCCAAAAGCGTCCGCCAATTCAAAGTGCATGTGCGGGATGATTTCGCCAAAGCGCAATTCGCTCACCAGCGCCCGGTCAATGTTGCGACGCCCTTCGCGAGTGCGAATGAATCCCGTGAGCCGAAGCGGCATGGGCGGCAGGCGGGCCCGGACTTCCCGCATCAGTTCCTCCCCGGTTTCAGGTTCGGCGTCGGCCCCTGCGATCCCGAAAGGCAGGCAAAGAAGTCCGAGGAGAAATGAGCAGCGAAGAAGATTCATGATGAAGGGGTTTCTTTGACGGGGTGGTTTTTGAGCCGTCCCATTTCCGGGAGTTTGCCCACGATGGGCGTGACGTAATCGACGAAGGCTTTGGTGACGTCATTTCCGGCTTTGTTGATGTGGGCCGCGGGCATGTGGCGGGTCTCCTTGGCCACCGACTTCAAGGGCACGCGTACAAACGCGACCCCGTATTTTCGGGTCTTTTTGCGTTGAATGGCGACGCTGCCGTTTTCGTGTTCCTTTACCGAGAACCGAACCCCGTGCGCACCCACTTCGCGGGCTTCGGCGGCGTCGGTTTCCGAAACCAGGCCAGGGAAAGAGCGTTGCAGATAGCCGAAGGTATCGGCGCGCACGCGCTGGATGCCGGTGCGTTTTTTCAATTCATCCGCCAGCAAATCGCCCAGGGCGCCGTTTCCGGAAAGCTGAATGTTCCCGTGACTGTCCACCTCTTTGGTGAACGCGGCGATGATGGGGGTGCCGCTTTCGTCGCTCACGCCTTCGCTGACCGCGACCACGCAGCGTCCGGTTTTGTCCATGACTTTTTTCACGTCGTCGCAAAAGCGATCCATGGAGAAGGGGCGCTCGGGCAGGTAGATCAAATGCGGGCCGTCGTCGGGATACACGCGGGCGAGGGCGGAGGCGGCGGTGAGGAATCCGGCATGTCGGCCCATGATGATGTTGATTTTCACGCCGCCCAAGGCCCGGTTGTCTTGGTTATCGCCCATGAAAGCGCAGGCGACGAATTTCGCGGCGCTGCCGAAACCGGGGGTGTGATCGTTTTGCCGCAAATCGTTGTCGATGGTTTTGCAGAGGTGGAAACAACGGAACTCGAATTTGGCTTTGCGGGCGTGCTCGTGAATGATGTGGGTGGTTTCCGCCGAGTCATTTCCGCCGATATAGAAAAAATAGCGGATGTCGTTTTTGCGGAGCACTTCGAAAATGGCGGCACAATCCTCGGCGGTGGGTTTTTTGCGGACCGAACCGAGGGCGGAAGAGGGGGTTTGGGCCACGCGTTCGAGGTTGGCCGGGGTTTCTTTGCCCAAATCCACGAAATCTTCGTCGAGAATGCCTTGAATGCCGTGCATGGCGCCGAAGACTTTTTTGATTTCGGGATGATTGCGGGCTTCAAGCACCGCGCCCACCAGGGTCTGGTTGATCACGGCGGTGGGGCCGCCGCTTTGGGCGATGAGCATGTTTCCGGAAAGTTTGGGGAGCGTGGCCATGGAGGATTTTTTCGGTTCGGGGTTTCAAATTGAAGGCGAACGATCCGATATGTCTTTGTCGGGAATCGTGCCCACACGCTTACGCTTTCCTGCGGATTGGTCAAGAATGGATGGCAGGGAAGCGGGGAAGGGAGCGCCGATCGCCGCATCGGCAGGGGCGAAGGGGGCGAGCGAAAATGTGGTGGGTAAACCTGAACATGGGAAAAAGCCTTCGGGGGAGACCGAACGCTTGAAGAGAAAGCAGCCGAAGGCTTATTCCTGTCACACCCTCGCCCCCGCGCGGGAAATCCCTGGACGGGAAGTGTTGGAAAGGCTTTTCGAACAGGCTCTGGCTACGCCTCAAAGACCCATCAGTCTGACAAATCGCGCCAAGTGGTGGCTTGGGTGGCGGGGGCGGTTTTTTTCTTTTTCCGGGGGGACTTGCCCTTGAGGCGTGACAAGGAGGGTGGCAGCAGGGGAACGAGCAGAAGCGGAACGGCCAAAAGGCGTATCCAGATTCCGCCCGTGTCGCCCAGCGTGGGGGGCGGCCAGATACGAAAGGGACGGAAAAAGACCCAAAGCAAAAAGAAAGCCGCCGGAATGGCGATCCCGGCCAGAAACGCTTTGCGGTCAGTCACTTGCCCTTTCGGGAGCAGAGGGGAGAGCAGTCCGTAAAACAGAAGCCCCTGCAGGAGGGTGACCCCGTAAAGATAGGTGAGCGGATAATCCCCGCGCATTTCCGGGGGCAACGCGGACCAGAGGGCGTGATGGGCCAGCAAATACCAGGCGGTGCCGCGGCCATGGACGTCCCCGGGCTTTGCCAGCGCCAAGGCAAGGAGACCCGTCACCCGGAAACTCGCATGGAAAACCGACAGGCCCGCAAAAAAATCGCCGAGCGCCATCGAAAGGAGCAGGACGCCCAGGGCGGCGGGGCGGGTTCGGCGATTGGCGCAGGCCAGCACGCCCGCGAGGCAAACGGCGGATGGATCCAGCGGCACGGCCATGGGCACGGGCGTGAAGGGTGCGCAGATCAGTCGGAGCAACAAATAACCGCCCGCCCAAATCCAGGTTTGGGCGGCGGGATTTTTAGGAAATGAACATGCAATCGCCATAAGAAAAGAACCTGTATTCTTCCTTTACCGCTTCCCGGTAGGCCTGCAACAGAAATTCGCGGGAGGAGAAGGCGCTCATCATCATGAGCAGGGTGGAACGGGGCAGATGGAAATTGGTGAGGATCGCATCCACGCCCTTGAACGTATAGGGGGGATGGATGTAAATGCCGCTGCGTCCCCGGCCGGAGGCGATGTGCCCCCGGGCATCCGCCACCGTTTCCAGGGTGCGGGCGCTGGTACTGCCCACGGCCACGATGCGTCCGCCCTCGG
>PXAS01000156.1 GCA_003565815.1 PVC group bacterium | reverse complement strand
GGCATCCAGCGCATTGTCGGCGCCGGGCGCCTGATCCATCACCAGGCTCATGGCGTCATACGCGGCGGCCATCGCCACGGCGACCGGCCCGGTCCCGCTTTCAGCGGAAGGAACCAGCGCATACAGGTTCCGGGCCGTGACCCGCTCCCAGGGCATGTCGCTGTGGATCATGGCGTCTGTCAGGCCCTGTGCGCGAATGGCGTCGGCCAGGTCCCCGTCGGGAATATAATACCTCGGACGGTACAGGGCCTGAGCCGCGGGGGACGCCTGTCGGTCGTCGGGAGACCCCAGCAAAAGTACTGCGGCCGCATTCATGGCGAAGGGTTGTTTCCAATTTCTGTAGGCGGACATCTCCATGGCGGCAATATTTCCGCGGAGGCTCCGGGCGGGGAGGTTCGCCATGGACCCGTCCCCCACGTAGATCACCTGCCCCTGAATTCCTTCGGGGCCGGTGGTGTTGAGCCGAACCAAATCCGGCCATAACGGGAACACCGCGTGGGTGCCGGCCATCGTCCCCGCGTCCACGGTCAGGGTCGCGCGTTCCAACCGGGGCATCCACACGGGAAATTCGTGGGTCCAAACCTGAACATTCCCGAGGTCCCGCAACTCCCGCTCCAGCCACCGGGAGGCCCGGGCGTTTTCGGGCGTGCCGGTCATACGGGTGGACACCGCGCCGAGGGATTCCGTATCCCTGCGCACGGCGTCGAAAAACCCGTCGTGCGTCGTTTGTCCGAAGCCCGGCATGCTCAGAATTACGAGGAGAAACCATGTGTGGAAAAGAGTGAGAGTACGCATAAGGAGATGAAGGGTCAATTGGGCAAAATCATCGTTCTTCCAACCTGGGCGGGGTCGGCTCCGGTCAGAATCAGGTACACCGGGATGATGATCCAGATCAGGGCGGCGAAAAGCTCTCCGAGGATGAGCCCGATAAAAAGATTCCGCAGCTTCTTATACGTACCGGCACCCCCATAGCGGAGAATGGCCATTTTCAAAGCCCAGCCAATGAAAATACTCGTCCACCCCACATTCGCATAGAAACTGCCGACCATCAGCAGACCAATTGGATGCAGGGGCCAGGCGGGAGAGGTCAGGCAGGCCACGCCCAATGCCAGTGCCATGGCACCGCCAAAGACAACATGTCCCGCATCGCTGGAGCTGATCGGATTGTGCCCCCCCCGGCTCCAGTTCAGCAAAGTGTTTTGGGCCCAGTTCATCTGTCTCGCCCCCATGTGGTTGGCGGTGATGAACTCTCCGTCCATGGAGGCGTAGTTGTGATAGCTGAATCCCAGGTGAACGGCTCCCGCGACCACCAGGCCGATAACCATCAAAGGCAGCAGCAGAGTCGGCAAACGACGCTGCTGGGCGGGGGTGGCCTCGGCATCCATCCCCATGGCATGGGGCATCAAGGCCGCCGGACTGATCCGCGAAGCGGTAATGAAAATGATGTGGAGAAAGCCCGCGATGTAAATCAGGGGCGCCGTGATCCATCCGGCGGGAAAGAGCCCGACCAGCCAACGCGGTGAAAGTGCCGCGACCCGCACAAAGGGCAAGCCGGTTTCGGCCACGATCCGACTGATCACCAAACAGGTGATAAAACCGAGGAATACCAGTGCAAAAGCCCAAATCGGTGTGAGCCCCACCCACATCAGCCAGGCCATCATCCCGACCCAGCCGAGCGCAAACAACCAGCCGGACCGCCGGTTCCGGCTGTCTTCCTCGTTTGAAACGGGCCGCACCATGCTGCGGGCCACTTTCGCCCAGTAATGACGGCCGGTGTAAAGAACCATGAGTCCGAAAACCAGAGTCGCGCCGTTGCGGTGTTCCTCGATCATTCCCCTGTTGAATGGGGGCGCATAGGTGCTGCCGAGCATCTGAACCAGCCCATAGGCGAGCACGGTGAACCATATGGAGAAACTCACGCGGTTCGGCATGAAATACGCCATTCCAATCAGCATGAAAAACAGCTTTCTCGTCACCTTGATTTCAGAGGGCAGATTGCTCCAGGGTGCTTCGGACAGGGCTGAGCCCAAATCCCAGCCGATCGGGAACGAAGGCCACCCGTCCGAGGTCAGAGCATTAAGGCCCCGGAAACTGTAGAGGATCAGCACGATCACGGCGCCAATCCAGAACAGTTTGTCTTTGAAAATATCGGGAACGCGCTTTTTCCGGGTGATGTCCCCGAAAAGACTTTGCTCCAGGGCCAGAATCGGAAAAGCCAGACGCTCGTTATCACGCCATTGGGGATAGACAATCATACCCAGGCCAATCATCAGCATCCAGACGAACACCAGCAACGCGCCCCAGCTTAACAGCGGCGGCACCCAGGCCGTCCAGGGAATCGCCTGTCCATCGGGAAGCGCTTCCAGAAAATACGTGGAGTTGGGGGTTTCCTCCCCGTGAATAATCCGGTCAGGAAACAACGAAGGCGGGAGTGCCATGTCCTGGTGAATCTCGGCCAATTGGTGGTTGCGGGCGGAATCCTGGGTCGTTCTCGCCAATGCGTAGGGAAACATGCGCAACAACCCCTGGGTGGGAATCGTGCAAGCCAGCAGCAGCATGGCGAAAATCAGTGCAAACTGACGGCGGTCAAGAAACAGACGGCTCTTGGAAATGACCTTGAGCAGTGGATTCAGCGCCAAAATGTAAAACAACATCACCAACACGGCGATTTCAGGAAAATACGAGTCTGAAACCAGCCCGTTGTTAAGCAGGAAACGGTTGAGAGGCGCGGCAATCCAAACGAAAATGGATCCCAGAAGACCTAAAATTATTGCGGTGATTGTTTTTTTCATATCAAATCAGAAGAGTTGTCCTACTAGCTGCGGCAGGGAAAGTTCACAAGAAAAAATTGCATGAAATGCATAGCCTTTTATTTTCTAGAAAATCTATATTGTACATGTCCAGAATTCATGTTATTTACAGTAACATGAAAACACATACTGATTGGCGAAACGAAATACGAGCCCTGCCGGTGTTCGACACCCACACCCACATGAACAAGCCCTCAGTCCCTGTGGCGGCACAGAATATTTGGGATATTGTTGAGTACTTCTGGTTCCGGCAGGAATTGCAATCCATCGGCTATCCCGGAAAATTCGCGGAAGATCTCGACGAAACGGGTCGCATGGCGGTCTTCGCGGACTGTTTTTCACGGGTCCGCAACACCACCTGGGCGCATGTGATTCAGGACACGTTCCGCACCCTTTACAATGTGGAATTGTCCGATGTGGCCAGCCTGCAACGGGCCAACGAAGCGGTCAAAGCCTCCGCAAAAGACCCCGACTGGCCGATGAAGGTCGCGAACAAACTGCAGATCAAACGCATCGTCACGAATCTCGAGCGGGATGTGGATTTCCCCGGGATGCCGGGAGTCGGCGCCTCCCTGCCCCTTTGGGGTGGATATGGCAAATGGATCAAGGCGCTGACCGAAG
>PXAS01000259.1 GCA_003565815.1 PVC group bacterium | reverse complement strand
TCGCGGGACGGCATCGCCATTCGCAGAATTCCCTTCCCCCAAAAAAATCCGCAGGACGGCGAAGCATCCGCAGGGTAAAAAATCTTCGCATCTTTCTCCACTTTCGCGCCCCCCCGCAGGGTTGGATCACATGAAGAATCTCAAAGGGAATACGAAAGGCATGATTGACTTTTCCATGGCTTTGGCCTCTTTTGGCGCTGGAAATGGGATGAGGGTCATGCACAACCTTCCATTTGATGGGGTTGAACAGGTTATTTCTCTCTTCTATCCGTGGTCCGGCAAGGCTATCCGTGGGACGTCCTCCCTTCAAAATGTTTCCATGAATTCTTATCCTTTTATCTGTGGCACCCAACATACACGCTTTTCTATATCATCTCTTTCCCTCCGCTTAACTTTCGCGTATAGAGCGGGGCATGATCGTTTTTGACAAAGTCACCAAGATTTATGGGCCGCAGGATGTGTTGCGGGAAAGCTCGTTTACCGTGAATCCCGGGGAGCGCATCGGCGTGGTCGGCCCCAACGGGGCGGGCAAAAGTACGATTTTCCGCTTGATCACCGGGGAGGAGGACATTGAGGCGGGGGAGGTGATCGTGCCCAACCAGCTCACCATCGGATATTTACGCCAGCAGGTGCCGGAGGAGGTCGGGGAGATCGGCCTGCTTGCTTTTGTCTTGTCGGGCAGTGAAGACCTCCGACGGATGGAGGCGGACTTGCACCGTTTGCAGGAACAGGTGGCCGAAACCGCCGATCCGGATCACTTGGAAATGTTGCTGGACCGCCTGGGGCGCCTGCAACATGAATTCGAGCACCGGGACGGATACGGCCTGCAAACCCGCGCCGAAGCCGCCCTGAGCGGATTGGGCTTCGCCGAGGCACGGTTTGACGACCCCATGGGCACCTTCAGTGGCGGCTGGCAAATGCGGGCCCAACTGGCGAGGACCCTGTTGGCGGTTCCGGACATTCTGCTGCTGGACGAACCTTCCAATTATCTGGATTTGCCGGCGGTGGAGTGGCTGCAGCGCTACCTGAGCGGCTACGAGGGCACCTTGATGCTCATCTCCCACGACCGGCATTTGCTTCGCACCCTGGCCAAGGATATTTTGGAAGTCCGTCAGGCCAAAGTCACCCGCTACGCCGGCGGTTTTGACAAATATCAGGTGGAACGCGAAGCCCGCTTTGGCCAGCAGGAGGCCCGATACCGGACCTTGTCCAAAAAACGGGAGGAAATGGAACGCTTCATTACCCGTTTTCGCGCCCAGGCCACCAAAGCGGCCCAAGTGCAAAGCCGCATCAAGATGCTGGAAAAAATGGAGCCCCTGCCGGAACTGGAAAACGATGATCCGGCCAAATTGATCCGCATCCCCCCTCCCCCGCCCTCCGGACACGAGCTGATCCGCTTGGAAGGGGTTGGCCACCGCTATGGCGACGATCCCTGGATTTTTCAGCATGTGGATTTACGCCTGGAAAAAGGTGACCGGCTGGCGCTGGTGGGATACAATGGCATGGGCAAGTCCACGCTGCTGAAAATTCTCGCCGGAGTCATGCCCCCCGCAGCGGGCAAACGGGCCTTGGGACACAATGCCGTGCCCGGATATCAAAGCCAGGAATTCGCCGACACCATGCCGCCGGACCAAAGCGCTTACAGGGTCATCCGCGACGCCGCCAAGCGCAACATCGGCGAACAGGAAATCCGCACCCTCCTGGGCGGGTTCGGCTTTCGGGGCGAAGACATCGAAAAATCCACCGGCATTCTCAGCGGCGGGGAAAAAATCCGCCTGGCCTTCGCCCGTATTTTCGTGAATCCGCCCAACCTCCTGATCCTCGACGAACCCACCACGCACTTGGACATTGCCGGACGGGAGGCCCTGGAGGAGGCCCTGAAAAAATACCAGGGCACGGTTTGCCTGGTGAGCCACGACGTCAGCTTCGTCCGCGCCGTGGCCAACTGCATCCTGGCGGTCACTCCCGCCGGCATCCAACGCTGGCCGGGCGGATACGACTATTTCCTCGAAAAAACCGGGGGACTCAAAGCCATGGGGCAAGCGACGGGGCAAGCGACGGGGCAAGCGAAGAACCCGGAGACGGAGCACGCTGCAGACCCGAAAAACCCGCCATCAGCGGAAACGCGGGCAGACGCCCCCCCCGGTCTGAGCGGAAAAGAACGCAAGGAAGTGCAAAAGCAGATCCGCCGTCTGGAAAGCCGGATGCAGAAACACGAAAACGAGATCGAAAAACTGGAAACCCGCCAAGCCGAAGCCCTGACCGAACTGGAGCGCGGAGAAATCACGGATTTCGCCACGCATCAGAAGGGCCTCAACGAACTCGCGGGCCAAATTCAGGCCGAAACCCGGGAATGGGTGGCCCTGGGCGAGGAATTGGAGACGCTGCAAGCCAAAATTGAATAGCTTGACTCCGTTCGAAAAGTTTTCATGGTGAGGTGTACAGCAGCGGGCGATCGCCATCGCTTCCGTGCAGATGAACATTTTCCACCCGCAGTCCGCGGGTATGGATGGCCAGAATCTGTTCGGGACGGGTCTCATACTCGGGACGATCCGGATCAATGCGGGTGCGGGCCGGTGGGTTTGGTGGCGGGCGGCTGGGGAACCGACCCCGTCACTTCCCAGTCGAGGTTGCGGAGGGTGATGGTTTCCAACGGCTGGTCTTCGGGTCCCTCGATCCATACCCGTCCGGGTCCTTTGAGGGTGCAGTCGGACAGAGAAACGTTGCGGATCATTCCCGGCGTTTTGCCCGACTGGTAATCGCGGGCCATGGCATCGATCAAAATCGGCCAATCCGAGGCGGTGTCGAAAATCAGATTCATGCCACGAATGTTTTTCATGCAACCGCCGTCCTTCAAATACAGCCCGAACCCCACGTCCCCGCGAAGCACGGAATTGCTCACCAGAATGTTGCGGAAGTCCCCGAAGCTTTCCGTCCCCAATTTCATGCAAGCCTTGGGGGTTTCCAGCAGGCAATTGGTAATGACCGCGTTTTCATTGGCATCGCCTTGGGTGCTTTTGATGAGGATGCAATCGTCCCCGCACCGCAAACGGGAATCGCTGATGATCAGATCCCGGCATCCATCCGGGTCAATGCCGTCACTGTTGGGCCAGGTATTGTCGATGGTGATATTGCGTATGCGAATGTCCCGGCAGCGTCGAAGGTGCAGGGTCCACCACTTGGCGTTGAGAATGCGAGTGTCTTCGATGCGAATATCCGCGCAGTCTTCGAAGTAAGCGACGGCGGGACGGAACATGCCCTGGTCGGTCTCCCAGTCCGGGCAGGATTCGGGGGTCGCCTCCCCCGTCCAAAATTCCCGGACCGGACAGGGCGATGTTTTCCGCCTCACGGGCCCAGAGCATGGCGCTCAAGCGCTTGTTGGCGGTCACCGCCGGTCATTGCCGCCCTCCGAACGGTATAACTCGGAATCATCGGAGGCGCACAGACGGG
>PXAS01000442.1 GCA_003565815.1 PVC group bacterium | reverse complement strand
TCCCGGCATCCGCAGCCGGAAAGCGATTGGGTGACGGTGCGGGCGGGGGACACCTTGGGGCGAATTGCCGCCCGTCATGGCACCACCGTGGAACTGTTGCGGGCCTCCAACGGGCTGAGCGGCGACAATATACGCCAGGGGCAACGGCTGAAGGTGATTCAAAAGCCGTTCACCGTGCATGTCGACAAATCAACGAACGAGCTGACGGTGAAGCTGGACGGACGTTTTTTCAAATCGTACCGGGTGTCCACCGGGGAGGGGGGCAACACGCCCGTGGGTGAATTCCGGATCACCGACCGGATCGAGCATCCCGATTGGTGGCACCCCGAGCATGGCCGGCGGATTCCGTACGGTCATCCCGATCACCGCATCGGCACGCACTGGCTGGGATGGGACCGGAAAGGCTTCGGCATCCACGGCACCGACGAACCGGATCGGCTGGGCGAATCCGTCTCTCTCGGTTGTGTGCGCATGCACAACGACGATGTCGAGGAACTGCACATGCTGGTGCCCAGTGGCACCAAGGTGATTGTGACCGAGTGAGGTCGGAACGCCAGAGACCGTCATGAGCCCGCCTACCGATCCGGTGTCAGAAAACGAAGCCCTGAAACGGGCCCGGGAAGCCGCGGAGGCCGCCGCCCCGGTGGTGTGGTTGCTGGGCAAGGCCCAGGCGGGCAAAACCAGTATCGTCGCGGAAATGACGGGTCAAAATTTCGAAGGCATCGGCAACGGGTTCAAACGGGCCACGCTTTCGGCGGGACTGTATGCCTTTCCCGTGGATCTGCCCGTGGTGCGCTTTCTGGACACCCGCGGATTGGAGGACGAACGGGGATACGATCCCGCCAGGGACATTGCCTACGCCGAAGAACAGTCCCACCTGCTTTTGGCGGTGGCCCGGGCCGAGGATTTGGCCTTGGAACCTTTGCTGGACACGCTCAAAACCGTTCGCAAACAACATCCGGAATGGCCGCTGCTGGTGGCGCAAACGCGTCTGCACGATTTGTATCCCCGCGCGGCCGGCCACCACTTGCCGTATCCGGGGACGGACAACCCGAGCGTGTTTCCCGAGAACCTGCAACGCACCCTGCGGGCCCAGCGGGAGATGTTCGACGCCCTTCCGGGACCCGATCCCATCTATGTTCCCCTGGACTTCACCCGCCCCGAGGATGGATTCGATCCGGTGAACTATGGGGCGGATGCCCTTTGGGACGCGCTGAAGCGGATGTTGCCGCCCGTGCATGACCGCCTGTATCGTGGACGGGATCCGGCGGAAAACGCCCGACATCAGGTCATTCTCCCCTGGGCGCTGGCGGCGGCGGGCGCGGATGCGGTGCCCGTGCCTTTCGTGGGGGGGCTGGCCTCCACCGGATTTCAGGCGCGCATGGTGGATGCGGTGGCGCGGCGGTTTCAATTGCGCCGGGACATGGATTTGTGGAAGCGTTTCATCCATTTGCTCGGGTTTTCCTTTTGCGCGCGCTACGGGGTGAAGTTTTTGCTGCGTCAGGGCGTCAAATTGGTGCCGGGACTGGGGACGGCGGCGGTGGCTCTGTGGAGTTTCGCCATCACCTATGCCTTGGGAGAAGCGGCGGTGTACTTCTGTCGGGAAGTGGCGGAGGGACGTGAACCGGACCGGGAGGCGCTCCGGGAAACCTACAAAGCCAATTTGGAACGGGCCCGGGCCATGTGGCGGGAACGCAACCGGGGCGGAGAGGTCCGTTCATGAAATTTCAAACCCGTTACTGGCGGATGGAGGCGTTCGGGACGCTTTTGTGGTTGTTGCCGTTTCTCATTCCCTATGGGTACGGCATTTGGGCGTTGTATGTTCACGATTTGCTCTGGTGGTGGATGTTGGCGATGCTGGGCATTTCGTTGTTGCTCGTGTTGTTCTCCAAATGTCTGCAAACGCGGGACCACGGGATCGAAGTTCCGGATTCGCCGCCCCAGGCCGCCGAAGCGGAGCAACGGGCCCGGGAGGCTTTGCGCGAGCTGATGAAGGCGGTCGGCCCGGACGACATGGCGGATGTCAAATCGGTGGAAGCCCTGATCCGCGAAGTCTTGCGGGTGGTGGCGGAGGCATGGAACCCCGGACGCAAACAGGCGGAACTGCGCTTTACCGTTCCCGAGGCCCTTGCCCTGGCCGAGCACCTCGCGCACCGACTGCGCATCGCGGTCCGGGAGGATTTGCCCGCCTTGCAACACATTCAAATCTCCCATGCGGTCAGCCTGCAAAAACACACGCGTCCGGTTCGCGCCTTGTGGAACGTGTATCGGCTCGGGCGTTTCGCCTTGAATCCGGTGGGTTCCGTGGTCGCGGAGTTGCGGCGCGGGGTGATGCAATCCATCCCCCCGGCGCTGATGGAATCCATGCGGACCAAGGCCGCGGCCCTGCTGGTGCGCGAGACCGGTGAGGCGGCCATGCTGTTGTATTCCGGTCATCTGCGGCATTCCCCCCTCGAAAAAGGGGGCGGTCCATCCCATGCGAGCACTGAGGGAAGCGATCAACCCCTTGCGATCTTCGTGACGGGTCAGCCCAATGTCGGCAAATCCAGTCTCATCAACGCCCTTTCCGGGGGCGAGCGGGCTTGGGTGAGCCCGCTGACGGGTGACGCCGAGGACGGGGAAGGGTTTGTGGCCCATGGGCTCGAAGAGGAGACCGCCGGAGGCTTGATTCTGTTGGAAAGCCCCGGATTGAAAAGCGATCCGGACAAACGCTGGTTGCAAGAGGCGCAAAATACGGATTTGATCCTTTGGGTGATGGCCGCCCACCGCGCCGACCGCGCCCGGGATCAGCGTACCATGGCCGTATTGCAGGCCCATTTTCAAACCAACGTCCGCAAACGTCCGCCGCCCGTTCTTTTGGTCCTCACGCATGTGGACCGCTTGGAGCCGGCCCGCGAGTGGGACCCCCCCTATGACATGGAAGCGGGAAAGCGTCACAAAGAGGAATCCATGCGCGCGGCCCGTGCGGCGGCGGTGGAAGCCATGGGGATTTCGCAAGAGCAGGTCGTGCCCGTGATGTGCGAAGAGGTGGAAGACGCCTGGAACTTGCCGGCGCTTTGGCAAAAAATCCACGAAAGTCTGCCCGGAGCCCGGCAAGTGCAACTCGGTCGGGTTCTCTCCAAACGCAGCCGCCTCGCGGGGGCCACGGATGCCATGCGGACCTTGCCCGGTCTCCTGCGTTCCATCAAAAAAATCCGTCGGGACAATGGATAAGAAAAGCACCACGGATCGCCGCGAACCCTAGATCGGCAGTCCCTTGCCGAGAACCTGCCGATGGGGAACCATGGATCTTGATGGGAAAAACAACCACTGAAACCACTGATGGGCACTGATCTTGGGTTGGGGATGGGTTGTGGGGAAAACAACCACGGATCTTCACGGATTTTCACGGATTTTGATGGGAAAAACAACCACTGAAACCACTGATGGGCACTGATCTTGGGTTGGGGATGG
>PXAS01000292.1 GCA_003565815.1 PVC group bacterium | reverse complement strand
TACAAAAATGAAACCGAGGTGGGCCGCGGAATCCGGGCCTCTTCCGTGGATCGGTCCGATATTTTTTTAACCAGCAAGATCCAGCCGGACCATCTGGATGCGGACGGGGTGATGCGCGAAGTCCAAAACAGTCTCGCGGAATTGGACACGGACTATTTGGATCTGGTGCTCATCCATTGGCCCAATCCGAAGATTCCCCTGTCCACGACCTTGAACGCCATGCGCAAACTGAAGGAAAAGAGGATTGTCCGCCACTTGGGGGTAAGCAATTTCCCCTCCGCGCTTTTGAAAGAGGCGGTGGAACAGGCGCCTGTCCTGTGCGATCAGGTGGAATACCATCCGTTACTGAGCCAGGATGTCCTGCTTGCCGTGGCCGAGGAACATGATCTCATGCTGACTGCGTATTCGCCATTGGCCCAGGGGGAAGTGGCGAGCCACTCCGAACTCGAAGCCATCGGAAAACCATACGGGAAATCCGCTACCCAGGTGGGGTTGCGCTGGCTGCTGGAACAACCCCGGGTGGTGGCGATTCCCCGCTCTTCAAAACCGGAACATATCCGGCAAAATTTTGAAATTTTCGACTTCAAACTTTCCGACGAAGACAAAGAAAAAATCGCCCGCTTGCCCAAGGATTTGCGACAAATCAACCCGGATTTCGCACCGAAGTGGGACTAAGCGCACAGGCTTCTTCCTCTTCACCCTGAAGAGCAAAGAAAGGTAAGAACAATGAAAATGATCCCATCAACCTTGAAAATCTCTTGTACGGCAATCATCGGATGCAGTCTGCTGTTTGTTGGATGTTCCCCCGAAGCCCGTGATGACGCGGGAGACACGTATGAACAAGCGGTGGAAACCGCACAAACGAGAGCCAACGTCCGCGAAGCGTGGGAAAACCTGCAATCCGCCACCGAGGATCTTGTGCGTAAATCCCATGGCGGATATTGACCGGGGGCATTTGAAAAAATGAGTGACACAAACAGAGATCGAATTTATCCTGCAGTCATGAAAACACTCATATTCAGCACTCAAGACTACGAACGCCCTTTTTTTGAAACCCTGAACAAAGACCACGGTCACGATTTGACCTATATCGAGGCGCAATTAACGGCTGACACCGCCAGTCTCGCCAGGGACCACGCGTGCGTTTGCGTGTTCGTGAACGACACCCTCGATGCCGAAACGATTGAACTTCTGGCGGAGGAGGGCGTGAAGTTGATCGCGCTTCGCAGCGCCGGATTCAACCATGTGGATTTGGAGGCGGCAGGTGAACACGGACTCAAGGTGGTGCGGGTGCCGGCCTATTCGCCGCACGCGGTGGCGGAGCATACCCTTTGTCTGATGATGGCCTTGAACCGCAAGGTCCACCGCGCCTACAACCGGGTGCGGGAAGGGAATTTCGCCCTGAACGGGTTGATGGGTTTCGATGTGCACGGCAAGACGGTGGGCATCATCGGCACCGGAAAAATCGGAGAGTGCGTGGCGGAAATTCTTAAAGGCTTTGGCTGCCGATTGTTGGGCTTCGACGTGGCGAAGAACCCGGACTGCGAGAAATTGGGCATGGAATACACCGACTTGGATACTCTGTTCAAAGCGTCCGACATTGTCACCCTGCATTGTCCGCTGACGCCCGACACCGAGCACCTCATCGATGAACAGGCGATCGGAAAAATGAAAAAGGGCGTGCAGATTGTCAACACCAGCCGCGGCGGCGTGGTGGACACGTCTGCTGTGATCCAGGCCTTGAAAAGCGAAAAAATCGGCAGTCTGGGGCTGGACGTGTACGAGGAAGAGGGCGATTTCTTTTTTCGGAACCTATCGGACAAGGTGATTCAGGACGATCAGTTGGCGAGGTTGCTGACCTTTCCGAACGTGATCGTCACCGGCCACCAGGCTTTTTTCACCCACGAGGCTTTGCACGCGATTGTCGAAACCACCCTGGCGAACATCCGGCAGGTGGAGAAGGACGGAGAATGTGAAAATGAAGTTTTTGCCGAGAAACTTGTGAAGCCTGATTCTGAATCATGAGTCATGTCATCGACGCTTGACCTGATGTATAAACAAAAGTGCGCCGGGGGGTGGGTCAGAGACGGGGGAGGGTCAGCCCGCCGTCGACCATGATGACTTGTCCGGTGGAGTAGGGGAAGTCTCCGCGGGAAAGGGCGGCGACGGCTTTGCCGACGTCGTCGGGATAGCCCCATCGGGGGGTGACGGTGAGGCCTTCGGCAATCAGTTTGTCGTATTTTTCGGTGACCCCTGATGTCATGTCGGTTGCGGTGACGCCGGGCCGCACTTCGTACACGGGAATGCCGTGTTCGCCGAGTCGCGCGGCCCAAAGGCCGGTGGCCATGGCCAGGCCGGCTTTGGACACGCAGTATTCGCCGCGGTTCACGGATACGACGGTGGCGCTGATGCTGTTGACGTTGATGATGGCGCCGGACCATTCGGCATTCGCGGTCTTTTGCCCGATCATCCAGCGGGCCGCCAGTTGGGTCAGAAAGTAGGGGCCTTTGAGGTTGATGTCCATGACCCAGTCGTAACTGTCTTCGGTGGCGTCGAGGATGTCGGCCCGCACTTTGGGGGCGACGCCGGCATTATTGACCAAGACGTGCAGGGCGCCAAAGGTTTCGCGGGTGGCGTTGATCAGCGTTTCCCGGGCACCGGCATCGGAAACGTCCCCGGCGCAATAGGCGACGTCGGCACCTTGGTCACGAAGTTCTTTGAGGACATCGGCCACGGACGCCTCGGGGCGCACGCCATTGAGCATAACCGAAAAGCCATCCTGGATCAGGCATTTGACAATGCCAAGGCCGATACCGCGGCTTCCGCCCGTGACCAGCGCCACGCGACGGGAAGGGGGAGGTGGTTGCGGGTTGTTGGGTGTTGGTTGCGGGTTGTTGGGTGTTGGTTGCGGGTTCATGGGATATCCTTGTTTTGGTGGTGGATCAAATATCGGCGGAAACTTGCGATTTTCGCGCCTGTTTTTTTGAGAAGAATCGAGAGGTCATCAAACTCGTCCAGGGTGATGAATCCTTCGTCAAAAGCGACGTACAGCTGACCTTAACGAGCAACCCACCCCTTCCGACGCCTTATGTCAAGGCCGGAACATCCCCCCAGCGTTTTTCCTGCCAGCTTTGCATGCCGAGTTCGGCGAGCTGAACGCCTTTGGCGCCTTCCATGAGGGTATAGCGCCAGGGGTCGTCGAGCGCCACGTGGCGGATGAATTGTTCCCACTGGATTTTGAAGGCGTTGTCGTATTCGATGTTGTTGGGCACTTTGCTCCAGCCTTCATAGAAATCGATGGGCTGGGGAATGTCGGGGTTCCAAACGGGTTTGGGGGTGTCGGCGGCGCTTTGCACGACGACCTCGCGCAATCCGGCCACGGCCGATCCTTTGTCGCCGTCGACTTGGACGGTGAGCAGGTCGTCGCGGCGCACGCGGGTACACCAGGAGCTGTTGAACTGCACCATGGTGCCGTCTTCGACCAGGAACATGGCGTATGCGGAATCGTCGGCGGTGGCTTGAAAGACCTTGCCGTCTTCGGCGCGGCGTTCGGGCAGATCGGTGGCTCCCCAGGAAACGAGGCTTTTGACGGGACCGAAGACGTTGTCGATGACGTAGCGCCAGTGGCAGAACATGTCGATCATCATGCCGCCGCCATCTTCGGAACGATAGTTCCAACTGGGACGTTGGGCGGGTTGATCGTAATCGAGTCCGGTGAAGACCCAGTAACCGAATTCGCCGCGGACGGAGAGGATTTTGCCGAAAAATCCGAGTTCTTTGAGCATTTTGATTTTCCGGAATCCGGGCAACCAGAGTTTGTCCTGCACGACTCCGTTTTTGAGGCCGGCCGCTTCGACGAGTTTGGCGAGGCGAACGGCTTCGGCGGTTTCCACGGCGGTGGGTTTTTCGCAGTAAACGGCGAGACCGGCCTTGACGGCCCGCTCCACGAACCCGGCCCGTTGCAGGGTGCCGGAGGCATCGAAAAAGATGTCGAATTCACCGAATTTGCCGTCGAATGCGCCCTGGAGGTCGGTGGTGTAGGCAAAAGGCTTGCCCATGGCGCGCTTGCCGTATTTTTCGGCGAGCAGTTTGAGCTTGTGCTCGCTGCGTCCGGTGAGCAGCACTTCGGGCATGAGAATGAGATCGTTGCTGATCTGAATGCCGCCTTGTTCAATGATGGCGGTGATGGAACGGTCCAGATGCTGGTTGGTGCCCATGCGTCCGGTGACGCCGTTCATGATGATACGTATTTTTTTGATTTCCATGGTGTTTCCAGAGGTGAGAGGTTTGTCAGCCGGAACCCGTCCGATCGGACGGATCCAACGGCGCGCTCAGGTTTAGAGATAGAATTTGAGGTAGGGTTCGTTTTTGGCGAGGCGCTGGACGAGGAGGGCGACTTCGCGGGCGTGGTAATCGCCCCACATGCAGCTTTCGTCGCAGGCGATCTTGCGTCCGGCGGGAATGTTGTCCCATCCGCGGGGCAGGTGATAGTTGCTGTGGAGAATGAGCCCGTGATGGTCGGGATCGGTGCTGAGATAGGGGGCGTCCAGGAGAGTCTCCAATACCGTGAGCCCGGCTTGCTGGTAACGCCGTCCGGCTTCGGGGTCGCGGTCGTCCTTTTGCAGATAACGGCCAAAGCGGATGAGGCCCTGGGCGGAGATGGCGGCGGCGGAACTGTCGACGGGTTCGATGTCGTTGTAGGGATCGGCTTTGGATTGAGTGTAGTCGCCAAGCTTGTGCAGATTCGGGGCACCGGTATCCCAGTAGGGGATGCCGTCGAGGCTGGTGTGCGCAAGGTAGAAGTCGCAGACGGCGGTGGCGGCCTTGCGCATGAAGCCTTCCACGTCCTCCCGTCCGCCCACGGGCGCGAGGGCTTCGTCGGAAAGCGTTTCGAGAAATTCCAATTCCTCGGGATAGCCGGCCACGCACCAGGCGAGCCCGCGGGTCCAGGTGGTGAACGGGGAAAATCCCTGCTGGCTGTTGGGGGCGCGGAAGTTGCCGTCGTTCACGTTGAAGAGGCTTTCGTGGGCGGTGCGTCCCGGAACGTCGAAGGCATCGCGTCCCTCGCCGTAATAAATGGTGAACTCCGCAGTGGTGCGGGCATGTTGGACCAAGCGTTCCAGCAGGGAGATGGCACGGTCGTTTTCTTCCATGAGGGGATGGCCGAGCTGGTAGCCGAGCGCGAGGGCCCGCAGGGAACGGATGGTGTCGGCAAACAGGCTTTGGGGGCCGTTGAAGGAGTAAATGAAGCCTTCGCCATTGGCAATGGGCGTCCAGCGTCTCGCCTGGGCGGCGCCGGAAAGTTTGAGCGCCAGTTCGTAAAAATTGCGCTCCCATTCATTTTCGGGAATGCGACCTTCGTTCATGAGGCGCAGGAGATTTCCGTAGGTGCTGACGTTGTTGAACCCGTGGTCGTGCACGCCGAAATGGGACACGTGGGGGGCCATGAACTTGACGGTGTTTTCCCGCCCGGCCTTGAGGAATTTTTCGTCGCCCGTGGCGTCGAATTGCAGGATCTCGGAGCCGAATTCGAAGCCCTGCGTCCATTCCGTCCAGCCGCGGGTGGTGTATTTTCCATGGACGGTAAACACGGGGGAGCCTTTGGCGTGGTCGTATTCGTTTTGCAAGGTTTCGATTTTCGCGGCGGAAACTTGCCAAAGGTTTTCAATCTTGGGCAGCAAATCGGCGGGGGTGAGGGTCGGGTTGATTTTCATAAGCGGTGGGTCTCCTGTGGGTCGTGCATTTCGGGGGTCAGAATCGCTTGCCTTTTTTCAAGTGGATGATGAGCACTTCGGTGTTTTCCAGGGCTTCGTAGGTATGATCGAGGGCGCCGTCAAATTGCAGGGCCTCTCCCGCTTGAAGCACATGTCGCTCCTTGGGCAGTTGGATCATGAGTTGTCCACTCACCACCCAGCACAATTCGAAGTTGTCGGCGTGAATCTCCGGACGGCGCACGGCCGCGCCTTTGGGGGCAACGGCGCGAAAGGCGCGTACGTTGTTGTAGGTGATGCGTTGAAAGTGGAATTCTCCGGACTCGTATTCATCGGTGCGGGCTTTTTGGGCGGTGCGCGATTCCGCCAGGGCAATCAGGTCGGTGGTGTTCAGATCGAACACCCGGCTGATGCGAAACAAGGTTTCCAATTCGGCTGCGGTTTGGTTGCGCTCCAGCTTGGAAATCACCGAGGGCGAGATCCCGGTGCGTTCGGAAACATCGGCCAAGGTCATGTTGGCCCGCTTGCGAAGTTCTCTGACAATTGAAAAATCAAAACTCATTTTATTTTCCTTGCAACCAAACTACACACCATTTTAGTTACGTAAAGAAAAAAATGAAAAAAATCATTTCTTTCAGCCTTTGCAGATGTAAGGGGAGGGTTTCAACTGGATTTCACATGCATTTTGCCATTTTCACCGCCATCCTTTGGTCCTTTGCGGGGTTTGCCTCCTCGCGTCTGTCGCGCCTCTACGGGGCCGCACAGGCGAATTTGCTGCGATTGTTCTGCGCCACCATCCTCTTGACGCTTCTCGCCCTCGGGCTGAACGTGTTCGCACTGCCCGCCGGGGCGTGGCTGTTCGCGCTCTCGGGATTTTTGCATTTGGCGGTGGGGGACGTGGGCCTGTTCGCGGTGTATCGCCGATTGGGGCCCCGCATCGGTGTCTTGGCCGTTTCCTGCTTGGCGCCGCCCACCGCATTGGTGGTGGAATGGCTGGTATTGGGCACGGTGGTGTTGTGGAGCCAATTGCTGCTTGCGGCGGGCGTCCTGGTGTGCGTGGCTTTTGCGGTGGCGCCCCGCGAACGCATGCATTTGAGCGCTTTCGAACTGCGCCGGGGGATTGTGGCGGGCATCATCGCCACGCTGGGGCAGGGGAGTTCCGCCGCCGTCAGCCGAATGGGCTATGCGGAGGTGGCCGCCGCGGGTCAACAGGTGGGACCGTATATGCCCACCTTGCTGCGCTGCGCCAGCGGATGCGCGGGGGTTTTCCTGTGGTTGCTTTGGCGGAAAACCAGGGGCGAAGCCATTCGCGGGAAGCAAACGGACATGTTGCCGCACCGCCGCATCGGAGGGCATCCCCTGGCATGGCTGGGGGTTTCCACCTTGCTGGGGCCGGTGATCGGGGTCTTGTTTCTGATGAAAGCCCTGGAAACCACCCCCTCCGTTTTGGTGCAGGCGACCTTGTCCACCCTCCCGATTTTCATGATTCCGGTGGCCTGGTTTTTCGATGGCAATGCTCCCAGCCGCCGTTCCTTGTTGAGCGGATTTTTGGCCATTGTCCTGGTGATTCTCATGATCTTGGGAGGACGGATTTTTTAGGCGATCATCCTGTCGACTCCATAAAATATTTTCTCACGAATCCCTCCGAATTGATGCGTGTCCATTTTCCTCTACATCCGTGGTTCTCCCGACCCAGGGTTGAAAAGTTCTCGGAGTTATATGATTCCAAGGGAATGGTTTATCGAAATTTCCGCAGAGCGGGAACTGCATTCGTAATCGTAATCCTGATCGTAATCGTGCTCGAAAAACCGGTTTTGGGTTTCGATTACGAGTACGAGTACGATTACGATTACGAGTATGAAAAAAACCGATTGGGGTTCATAGCGAGTCAAGTTGACAAGAATATTCGTATAACTCCTGGTGCTAAGAACTTATTATAAAACTCCGTGCAACCCTGTCTCCCGACCGTTCCTTGCGGGCGTATGGTTGACATCGGGGCGTTGATTTTGCATAGGACTTCCATCGTTTTCTTTGTCATTCACCCCTTCATCACGATTTGCCAACCCCATGAATTCATTCAAAGCACGTTCACAATCCGTCATTCCCGGCGGGGTCAACAGCCCCGTCCGCGCTTTTCAATCCGTGGGAGGCGATCCGCTGTTCGCGTCGCGGGCCGCGGGTCCGCTTTTGTACAGCACCGACGGACGCGAGTTGATCGATTTTTGCCTTTCCTTCGGTCCCATGATTCTGGGCCACGCCGACCCGGAGGTGGTGGAGGCGATTCAGACGGCGGCCACGCGGGGCACCAGCTATGCGGTGACGACGGAAGCGGAAATTGAAATGGCGGAGTTGCTGACGGAGGCCATTCCGTCGATGGACAAGGTGCGTTTGGTGAACAGCGGCACCGAAGCGGTGATGACGGCGCTGCGCATTGCCCGCGGGGCCACGGGCCGGCGGAAAATCTTGAAGTTCAGCGGCTGCTATCACGGTCATACCGACGGCATGCTGGTGCAAGCGGGCAGTGGGGTGGCGGGCATCGCCAGCGCGTCGAGCGCCGGGGTGACCTCGGAATGCGCCGCCGATACGTTGGTGACCCCGTACAACGATTTCGAGGCGGCGTCGGCGGCGGTACGGGAACACGGGGCGGATCTGGCCGCGATCGTGGTGGAACCGATCGCCGCGAACATGGGCCTGGTGTTGCCGGAACCGAAGTTTCTGTTGCATCTCCGTGAATTGACGGAAAAAGCGGGGGCGTTGTTGATTTTTGACGAGGTGATCACGGGTTTCCGCTTTACCTTCGGTGCTTTTGCCAACCTTTGTTGCGCCAAGCCGGATTTGATCACCCTCGGGAAGATCATTGGCGGTGGGCTGCCCATTGGCGCGGTGGGGGGGCGCGCGGATTTGATGGACCATTTGGCGCCCACCGGTCCGGTGTATCAGGCGGGCACGTTGAGCGGCAATCCGCTTTGCGTGGCCGCCGGATTGGCCACCCTCCGCAAATTGAAAGCATTGGATCCCTATGCGGCGCTGGCGGAGCGCTGCGCGCGTTTTACCGATGAAATTCGGGGTCTGGCGAAGGCAAAGGGGGTGGAAGTCTCCATTCCGAACGACGGAAGCCTGTTCTCGATGTTCTTCCGAGGCTCGGAACCCCGCAATTTCGATGAGGTGCAACAATCCGACGCGGATGCGTTCGTGCGCATGTTCCACGGCCTTTTGGAAAACGGCGTCTACTTGCCGCCTTCGGCCTTTGAAACTTCGTTTTTATCAGTGCGGCATACCGATGCGGTCTTGGAGAGGGCCTTGGAAGCGTTTGACCGGGCGTTGGCTTTCTAACGGTGCCTCTGCAACTGGGACAGTTGCAGCTACGGTTCATGATGTCACCAATTCCGAGATACACCCGATGCACCGGGCGCTCACAAGACATGCCGAAAGCTGTTGACAAACGCGCTTGTGCATGTATAGGATTTCCTTTCCCAAACCAAACAATTTCAAATTTGAGGATTTCTCCATGCAACCCACTTATCATCCTTCCCGCATCAAGCGCGCCCGCAAGCACGGTTTCCGTTCCCGGATGGCGACCAAGAAAGGTCGTCAGATCCTGGCGCGCCGCCGTCAAAAAGGGCGCAAGCAACTCACCGTTTCCGACGAAGCTTGAGGGCATTGGTGGACGTGAGTCCTGCGTCCTCCCGCACTCGATACACGTTGCCCGCTCGACTTCGCGTCAAGCGGGCTGGTTTGTTTCAGGAAGCCTTTGGCCAAGGCCGGAAGCAGGTGGGCCGTTATTTGATCCTTTGGTCCCGTAGCGGTGATGACGCCGCCAAACGCCTTGGGGTCGTCGCCAGCCGCAAGGTGGGCAATTCCGTGGCCCGCAGTCGTGCCAAACGCCGACTGCGCGAGCTGTACAGGCTGAACCAACATCGGATCAGCGGGCGGGAAGACGTGATTCTTGTCGCCCGACATTCCATTCTCAACGCAAAGCCGGACGCGCTCCGGCAGGATTTCGAAACCGTTTTTTCCCGCGCCGGACGCTGGGAACCGCAGCCACCGCCAGAAGCGGAACCGCAGTCCACGTCCTCATCCACTGAATTTGACTCATGAACAAAAAAGAACTCGCCACCGTCGTCGTCCTGATCCTGCTCATCCCCGTGGTCCTGGAGATCGACCGCCGTTTTTTCAAGCCGATGGCCCCGGAAGCGCCCGTGCCCGCCGAGACCGTCGAGGACGCGGAAGCCCCGGCTGAAACCGATGCGCCGCCCCGGGCCACCCCCGAACCCTCGATCATTGCCCCCGCGGAAACGGAGGAGACGGATGCCCCGCCCGCCATTGGGGAAGTGGGCCCCCCCGAAGTCGAAGCCGCGGAACCGGTGGAAACCGACGTGGAACCCCGCACCCTCGTTTTGGCCAACGACCTCCTTTCCTTGGAGGTCGGCAATTTCGGCGCCGGCGTGCTGCGGGTGGAACTCAAGGAATATGAACACGGCATCCAGGACAGGCAGGCCCGGAAAAATGACGAGCCCTGGGACCCGATCCGTTTCGACTTCAGCGATTCGCCCGCCCTGGTGTATAAGAGCAGCGGTCTGAATGCCCGTTTTCCCTTCGAAATGGAGTTGATGGACGCCGGTCGCACGGTGCGCTTTACCCGGGAAGTCAGTCCCGGCATCCACTTTCAACGGGATATGCGTCTCGGCGACGACTACACCGTGCGCGTGATCGACAGTTTCACCAACCACACGGATTCCGAAAAAGCCATTCAGGAACTCCCCCTCTGGCTGGGCCCCATGTATCCCCTGGAGAACGTCTCCCAAAAATTCGGCCCGTTTTTGGGCGTGGACGCTTTTCACACGGCCGGCATCGGCGTGAAGCATTATTTGAAAGACATCCGCAAAGCCGTCCGCAATGTCGACGGCCTGTATGAAAAATCCGTGGACGCGGGTTTGGACTGGTTCACGGCCAAAAACAAATTTTTCACCCAAGTGCTGACCATTCGCCCCGGAGATCATCCCGGCGGACGCGGATTGAATATTCGCGCCACCGCCGGAAACGGCGACGCACAGATCGGGATGGTTCAATCCGGGGTTCGGCTGGGGAGTGACGTCATACAGCCGGGCGCCACCATGAGCCGTGAGTTTCAGTATTATGTGGGCCCCATGCTTTCGGGCAACCTCAGGGAGCTGGGCATGGGACAGGATGCCATGATCGACGTGCGGCTTTGGCGGATTTTCGTGCCCATCGGGAAACTCATGCTCAACGGGCTCAACGGACTGTACAGCGTGGTGGGCAACTGGGGCGTGGCCATCATTCTCCTCACCGTGGTGGTGCGGATGTTGTTCTGGCCCCTGACCGCCAAGGGCGCGGAAAACATGAAAAAAATGTCCGAGCTTTCCCCGCAGATCAAAGAGATCAAGGAAAAATACAAAAGCAATCCCCAGAAAATGAACCAGGCCATGGGGCAGTTCTACAAGGAACACAAGGTCAATCCCATGGCCGGCTGCCTGCCCATGATCGTGCAGATCCCGGTCTTTTTCTCCCTGTACGGCGTCTTGCGCATCGCGGTGGAATTGCGCTTTGCCGAATTTCTCTGGGTCAAGGACTTGAGCGAACCGGAAAATCTCTTTTTCCTCTTTGGATTTCCCGTGAACATTTTGCCGCTGACCATGGGCGCGACCATGATTCTGCAACAGCGCATGACGCCCAGCACCATGGACGATCAACAGCGCAAAATCATGATGATGATGCCGGTCGTCTTCCTGTTCGTCACCTACGGCATGCCCTCCGGCCTGCTCCTGTACTGGACCACCAGCAACGTGATTTCCATTTACCAGTCCTGGCACACCCGCCGGAAGCAGGCGAAAAAAGGGGACGCGACCCCGGCGGCCCCGCAGGTGGCCGAGACCAAACAATTGCCCAAGCGCAAACCCGCCGGAAAGAAAAAGAAAAAATAAACCATGGATGCCGCGAAACTCCTGGAATCCCTGATCATTTCCGGACTGAGCCTGGCGGAGCCGGAGTTGGTGCGGGATTTGGAACCCGCGGGGCAAATTCAGGATGAACGTGTGGTGGAATCCTCCGGCCTCGCCCATTCCCGTCAGTTTCCCGGACTTTGGTGGACCCATAACGACAGCGGCCATACCCCGCATCTGTTTCCCATGGATGCGGAAGGCAAGAAATTGGGCGAACCGGTATTGGTCGAAGGGGCGCGCAACGTCGATTGGGAGGATTTGGCCGCCGATGACCGGGGGCAAATTTGGATCTCGGACCTGGGCAACAACGCCAACCGCAGGCGGGATTTGGCCGTGTACATCATCGACGAACCGCGTCCGCTGCCGGAGAAGGAGGGCGGGGGCTTTCCCGAATCCGTGCCCGTGAAGCGGAAAATCCGGGTGCGTTACCCCGACCAGGACGCTTTCCCGCCCGAGCGGATGAATTTCGACTCCGAGGCCATCTTCGTGCGGGGGAAAACGCTGTACGTGCTCACCAAACACCGTTCCGATGCCGACACCAAGTTGTACAAGCTAGAGGACGACGGCGGGGAGGAGGAGCAAGTCCTCGAATTTCTGCAAACCTTTCCCGATATCGGCATGGTCACCGGCGCCGCCCTGCGGCCCGACGGCAAGCGGCTGGCGGTGTTGACCTATACCGGGGTTTGGGTGTTTGAAATCGATGAAGACAGCGAACGGTTTCTCGACGGTCCGTCGCGACGCATGATCACCACCCCGGCGGTCTGGCGACAGGTGGAGGCCATCGATTGGCTGGACGACGAAACCCTCCTGATCACCAACGAACAGCGCGACGTGTACCGGATTGAACTGAAGAGGTTGAAGTGAATCTCTTCCGCACCTTCCGCTCCCGCAACTACCGCCTCTTTTTCATCGGACAATTCACCTCGCTCTCCGGCACCTGGATGTCGATGATGGCCATTGCCTGGCTGGTGTACCGGATTACGGGGGACGAGTGGATGCTGGGGTTGATTCCTTTCGCCATGCACGTGCCCACCTTTCTGCTTTCCCCCTTGGCCGGGGCGTTGGTGGACCGATGGAACCGCCGCACCGTCATGGTCTGTGCGCAGTTGCTGGACATGGTGTCCATGCTGGTCCTGGCGTGGCTGAGCCTGACCGGGCGCGTGGAACTCTGGCACGTGTACGCCACCGTGGCCTTGTTGGGGGTGGCCAAAGGCTTTGATTTGCCCGCGCGGCAATCCCTGGTCGTGGATATCATTGATCACCGCGATGACCTGCCCAACGCCATTGCGCTGAATTCCTCCATGTTCCAGGCCGCGCGGTTGATCGGCCCCATGCTGGGCGCGGGCGTAATCTGGGCCTCGGGGCAACCCGCTGTCATCGCGATATTCGGAGAAGGGCAGGGGGAGGGGATTTGTTTTCTCCTCGACGGGCTCAGCTACTTTGCCGTAATCAGTTCGCTGTTGGCTTTGCGGCTCAGCGCCAAACCGGAAACGCACGCCCGCAAACACCTTTTGCACGACATGAAAGAGGGTTTCGTGCATGCCTTCGGTTTTCGTCCCATGCGGGCACTGATGTTGCTCATCGGCACCATCGCCCTGCTCGGCATTCCTTATTCCAGCCTTCTGCCCGTGATCGCCGACCGGGTGCTGCGGGGAAATGAACGCACCTACAGCCTTTTGATGTCCGCCGGCGGATTGGGCGCGTTTCTGGGGGCGCTCTATCTGGCCTCCCGCGACACGGTCCTGGGGCTGGGCAAAGTGATCGCCCTGTCCACCATACTGTTCGGCCTTTCGCTGGCAATGTTCGCGCTCTCGTCCTGGCTTTGGCTTTCCCTGCTGCTGCTTACCCTCGCGGGCGCCGCCTCCATGGTGGCCATGGCCGGAACCAACACCATCATTCAAACTTTGGTGGAGGATGCCACCCGCGGACGGGTGATGAGCTTCTTCGGCATGACCTTCATGGGGGCGATGCCCCTGGGCTCCGTGATCGCCGGAAAATTGGCCACGTATATCGGCGCCCCATACACCGTTTTATTGGGGGGGCTCGCCTGCGTGGTGGCCGGTCTGATGTTCGGCTGGCGTCTGCCCGTGCTCCGCGCCATCGCCCGCCCGGTCTATATCGAACGCGGGATCCTCCCGCAATGGTCCACCGGCACTCAGGGCGTTTCCGGAACCGGTCCCGCCTCGAAGCCGAGTTGAGAAATCCGCGTCATCAGTTGGGCGGGGGTGACTTTTCCAGGGTCGTAGGTGATGCGGGCCCGCTCGGTTTCCAGGTCAATGTCGGATTGGATGTACCCGTCGAGTCGGGAGAGGGTATGTTGAATGCCATTGACGCAATTTTCGCAGGTCATGCCGGTCACGGAAAGCTCAACCGTTTCCGGGTCCACGGGGTCGCCTCCGGCGTTTCCGCAGCCGGAGAGGCCCAAAAGAAGTGTACAAAGGAAAATGACGCTGGAAAAAATTTTCATGTCGATGGACTTTCATATGTGGCGGTGACGTGAATGGCGATGCCGCCTCGGGGACGGAAATCGCCGATGACCTTGGCCTGCCGGGGGGCACAGGCCTTGACCAGGTCATCCAAAATCAAATTGGTCACCTCTTCGTGGAAGCTTCCGTGATTCCGATAACTGAAGAGATAAATTTTCAGGGATTTGCTCTCGATGCACTTTTGATCGGCCACGTATTCGATGGTGATGTGGCCAAAATCCGGCTGACCGGTGATGGGGCAGAGGGACGTGAATTCGGGACAATCGAAGCGGATCACATAATCCCGGTCGAGGTGGGAGTTGTCAAAGGTCTCCAACCGCGCTTCGCTTGGTGAAGCGGGCACGGTCGTTTGACTGGCGGAAAGGAGGGTCAGGTCGTCCATGGGGAGAATTGCCGGGGGGGATTGGAATTGATGAAACGATAATTGAGATTGATTGTATTCCGCATTAGGCCGGAATTCAAGCGGGATGACATGAAAAAGCCTGGCCTCTATGCTGATCAGTGAAGGAATTCGGTGGATACGGGCAGTCGTTCAAAGTTCAAAGTTCAAAGTTGGACGTTCGATGTTCGGCGTTCTCCTTCCCCCCCTTCGCCCCGTCGGCGGTCGTTCAAAGTTCAAAGTTGGACGTTCGATGTTCGGCGTTCTCCTTCCCCCCTTCGCCCCGACGATGCGGAGAT
>PXAS01000248.1 GCA_003565815.1 PVC group bacterium | reverse complement strand
TGCGCATCGAGGGTATGCCGGATGACCCCCACGCGTCCGTCCATCATGTCGGATGGAGCCACCCAGTCGGCGCCCGCTTCGGCGTGCAGGAGCGCCATGCGGGCGAGCAGGTCGAGGCTGGCGTCGTTGTCGATCTCCCCGTCGCGGAGGAGTCCATCGTGTCCGTGGGAGGTGTAGGGATCGAGGGCGACATCGCTTTGCACGCAGAGATCGGGAAGGGCTTTTTTCAGGGCGCGTACGGCGGCGGGCACCACCCCTTCCGGGTCCAACGCACCGCTGCCTTGCGGGTCTTTGGCGGACGCGGAGCCGAAGAGATTGACGGTGCGGACGCCTTTGGCCATGAATTTCGCACAGGCGTCGGCCACTTGATCCACGGGCCAACGCCATTGTCCGGGCAAACTGGGGATGGGTTCGGGCGTTTGGCCCGCCGGAATGAGAAACAGGGGATAAATCAGATCGTGGGCGGAAAGCAGGGTTTCGCGGCACAGGTCCCGCAGGGCGGGGGTGCGCCGCAGTCGACGCGGCCGATGGGTCAGGCGGTGTGTTTTGGAGGGCGGGGTGAAATCCATGCGCTTTTTCTAAACGGAAATGGGACGGGAAACAAGCTGGAAAACGCCTTTCCATGGGGATCGGGAAGAAAAAAGGGAAATTAATGATTTTTTTCGGTGGACAAATCCGGGCGAATTGGCATTGCGTCAAGGAATCAATCCCACCCGCCCCCTTTTTACCAAAGCCCCCCCCCCCCCCACCTTAGGAGAAAACACATGACCGCATTTTACGGATACATTGACGACGATGACGACGAGGATTTTTGGGACGACGACGAACGTGGATATTATGACGACGACGAAGAAGACGAGGAGGATGAAGAGGAAGAGGATATTTTCGCCCCTTTCCTCGACGAGGAATATGACGATGATCCGCCCATGGCCGGCGGCCTGGATCTTCTCGGCGATCCCGATGAATTCGACCCCGATGACGAGGATGACCGTGAAGAAGCCGATTTCGAAGACATCGAGGACATCGACGAATTGCTCGACTTCGATGAAGAGGCCGAACGCGTCATCGAGGATGACGACGATATTCCCTTTGAAGACCTCGACGACGATGACGAACTCGACGAGGATGAAGACGAGGAATACGACGAAGACTACGAAGATGATGAGGACTACGAATACGATGATCATTACGACGATGATCTAGACGATGACGACGATGACTGAGTCCAAGGGCTGAGACCAAGGGCTGAGTTTTCGGCTTGGGCCCCGGTTCTCCGGGGCTGAGTCTTCCGGAGGAAGATGATATAAAAAACGTGTATGTTTCTGTTTACGCGTTTATTTGCAATGACGTGGAGAAAGGATTTTTTATCCTGCGGATGCTTCGCCGTCCTGCGGATCGATTTTTGGGAAGGGAACCCCGTGAATGACGATGCCGGCCCACGAAGTGTTTTTCATTTTCTTCGGTTGTTCCAATTCGCATCCGCAGTTCGGCGAAGCATCCGCAGGTTTATTGACCTTCTCTCATTCGCGGGGCTTTCTCTCTTCACCTGCTGGCTCTTCGGTTGCGGATGAAATTTGCGTTAGGAAACCTGCTCGCTTTTTGTACGGATTGACCGTATGTTCAGGTATATTCCCCGGAGAGTTGCCATGAGATTGATCTATTTCACCCTGATTTGTTGGCTGGGCACGCTCGGTGCCGATTATATCGAACTTCGCGACGGACGTCGCCTGGAAGGTACGATCCTGCAAGAGACCCCCGAAGAGATTCACATCGAGGTGGCCAGGAACCCCGAAGGCACCATCCGCCAGATTTTTGTCGTGCATGCCCGGGAAATCCGCACTTGGAACGTGGAACGGAGTGCGGATGCGGATACGGACGGCCCCCGCGGCGCGGAAGAATCGGAGCGACTTTCAGGCACGGAATACGTGCAACGCATTTTGCGGGCGGCGGAACGGCATGTCTCCGACAAGCAGTATGATTTGGCCATCGAGGGCTTTCAGGAGGCCGCGGAGGTTGCGGGACAGGAAATGCCCGGGCAAACGCCCGAACAGCGCGTGGAGTCCCTGGAGTTGAGCGCGCACGCGCTCCGCTTGCTCTCCGCCGCGTTGGAGGGAAAACTCAATCACCTGAACACCTTGGCCCGGGGCACCGAAGACGAACTTCGCTCCGAACGCCGACGGCTGGAACGCGAATGGGCCGAATTGCAAGAGAACCTCCGCCGAGAGGAAGAGGCGCGTCAACGAACCGGGCGGATTGAAATCGGACAACGCCACCGTCCTTCGGAATACGAAGAAGTGGAAAAGGATTTGCGCCAACAAATCGTCCGCTTGAACCAGCGGGAAGCCAATTCGGTGGAGTTTTACCGGAACATTGAGGAGGAGCGGGTGAAAACCGAAGCCCTGAACCGCATCACCCGCGAACGGATCACCCGGGCCACCGCCGAGGCGCGCGAGGCCCGCCGGATGCTCAGAAGACGGTAAGAGGAGGACGGCATGCGGCGCAAAGCGGGGGCAGCGTTATTTTTGGGGTTCGTACTCGCCTGCGCCGGGTGCGGATCGCGTCACGAGGCGGTTGCCGGGGAGGATCCGGTTGTACGTCCGGCCATTACCGGGCGCTTGCCCCACGATGTCAACGCCTTCACCCAGGGATTGCTCATGGATGGAGAGGTCTGGCTGGAAAGCACCGGACAGTACGGGAAATCGGATCTGCGGGAAGTTGACGTGCGGACCGGGGAAGTGTTGCGCAAGGTGCCTTTGGACCGCCGTCACTTCGGAGAGGGACTGGCCCTGTGGAAGAACAGGTTGTATCAGCTCACCTGGCGGGAGCGCGTTTGCATCGTGTATGATCGGGAGACCTTTAAGGAAATCGAACGTTTCCGATATTCGGGCGAAGGCTGGGGGCTCACCAACAATGAACGGCATTTGTTCATGAGCGATGGGTCCGCCACCATCCGGGTGAAGGACCCGAATACTTTTCGCGAGCTGCGCCGTTTCGAAGTCCGGGGGGCACAAGGACCGGTCACGCGGCTCAATGAATTGGAGTGGATCGACGGAGAAATCTGGGCGAATATTTTTCAGACCAAATTCATCGTCCGCTTCGATCCTTCCAATGGCCGGGTGCTGGGGTTCATCGACCTCCGGCATTTGCCCCCCGAGGAGGACCGCCATCCGGGTGAGGACGTGCTCAACGGCATTGCCGTCGACCCCGCCAACGGAGACATTTGGGTGACGGGCAAATATTGGAAAGCCCTCTACCGCCTCGACTGGCCGCCCGGGGAATGACCCCGGCGAAAAGGGTTTTGTGGCGAACAGGAATGGATTATCGGTTTTGGAGAGGGGGCGAAGGGGGACGGGAGCGCCGGTCTCCGCACCGGCAGGGGCGAAGGGGGACGGGAGCGCCGGTCTCCGCACCGGCAGGGGCGAAGGGGGACGGGAGCGCCGGTCTCCGCACCGGCAGGGGCGA
>PXAS01000081.1 GCA_003565815.1 PVC group bacterium | reverse complement strand
GCGCTCCTGATCGTGGACGACATCCAGGCCGGGTGTGGCCGCACGGGTCGTTATTTCAGCTTTGAAGGCATGGGGCTGGAGCCCGACATCATCACCCTGGCCAAAGGCATTGGCGGCATCGGCACGCCCATGGCCATGAATCTGGTGAAACCCGAGCACGACCGCCATTGGAAACCCGGTCAGCATACCGGCACCTTCCGGGGGCAAAACCTCTCCTTTGTGGCCGGGCGGGAAGCCTTGCGGTTTTTCGAGGACGACAAATTGCTTTCGGAAACCCGCGCCAAAGGCGAGATCATGCGGACGCACCTGCAAACGTTGGCCGAAGCCCATGCGGACAAAGGCTACGAAGTGCGGGGCAAGGGCATGATGCAGGCGCTGGATGTCAAAGACGGCGCTCTCGCCAAGGCCATCGCCCACGATTGTTTTGAACACGGCCTGCTGTTCGGTCCCTGCGGGATCGGTGGACAGGTGTTGAAACTGATCCCCCCCCTCACCATTCCCGAGGACGAACTCCTCGCCGGCCTGGAGATTTTCTCCGCGGCCGTTCACCGCCAAACGGAGGCAAACTGATGTTGGATCGCGATGACATGACCTTTCCCCACGAAGAGTACGTGCGGCGTATTGATGAACTTCGGAAACGCATGGCCGAACGGCTGATGGACGCGGTGATTATTTCCGACCCCGAAAACCTGATGTATCTGACCGACTATCAGACCACGGGCTATTCCTTTTTCCAGGCCCTGGTGGTCCCCTTGGAAAGCGAACCCTTCATGGTGACCCGGAAATTGGAGGAATCCAATGTGCTCGCCCGCACCTGGGTGGAAATCACCCGGCCCTATCCCGACACCGGGGACGCGATTCAGATGCTGATCTCCGCGTTGGTGGAATTCGGCCTCGCGGGCAAATCCATCGGCTACGAACGAAACTCCTACTTCTTCCCCGCCTACCACCGCGACACCTTTCACACCACCTTTTACCGGAGCCGGTTGATGGACTGTTTCGGCATCGTGGAGGAGGGCCGGGTCTGCAAATCCAAATACGAGTTGGAGGTCATGCAAAAAGCGGCCGACGCCACCATCGCGGGCATGAAAGCGGGCATTGAGATGTGCGAAGCGGGGGTGACCGAAAACGAAATCGGCGGCGCCATCAGTCAAGGAATGTTTTCCGCCGGGGGCGAAATTCCCGCGGTCATGCCCTATGTCACCTCGGGTCCGCGGAGCATGATCGGCCACGCCTCCTGGGAGGGACGGGAAGTTCAGCCCGGCGAGCATGTGTTTCTGGAAGTGGGCGGATGTTTCCGACGCTACCACACCGCGATGATGCGCACCGTGATCTGCGGCGACATGACCGACAGCATGTACAAGGCCCAGGAAATCATGAAGCTGGCCCTGGCGGAAACCCGCAAGGAATTGCGGCCCGGGATCACCGTTTCCGATGTGGACAACATGATCCGCAACATCATCTCCGACAATCAGGTCGGCGCCCGCCTCATCACCCGCTCGGGGTATTCCATCGGCATCGCCTTCCCGCCCAGTTGGGACGAGGGTTACATCCTCAGTCTCTTTCAGGGAGACGGTTCGGTCTTGAAACCCGGCATGACCCTGCACGTCATTCCCTGGCTCTGGGGGGTGGACGGCGACAAAACCTGCGGGATTTCCGACACCTTTTACATTACGGACAAAGGCTGCGGCTCATTTTTCGAGGATATCCCCCAAGACTTTAGCATCAAGCCCCTCAAAGGCTCCAAATCCTCCGCAAAGTCTCCCATGGAAAAAAAAGAGGACAAAGAACCCGAAAAGCCCAAGGCCGCAGTGGGCAAAGACATTGAGGAAGACTCCAAAGAAGAAAACTCCAAAAAGAAAAAATAACAGGCAAGCATATGTATCAAGCAACCAATCCCGCGACCGGCGAAACCCTGCAACCCTATCCCCTCATGGAGGGGGCTGAATTAACCAGTGCTCTGGAGGCCTCCCGCGAGGCGTACGAATCTTGGCGCAAGACCTCCTTTGCCGAAAGAGCCTCGCTCCTCAACAAAGTGGCCGATGTCATGGAGGCGGACGTGGAGGCCCTGGCCGGGGTCATGACCCTGGAAATGGGAAAACCCGTCAAGGAAGGTTTCGGAGAAGTCCGCAAATCGCTGTGGTGCGCCCGGCATTATGCCGAAAACGCGGAAGCGTATCTGGCCCCCCAGCAAATTGACTCGGATGCGACAAGGAGTTACGTGCAGCACCTGCCCTTGGGTCCCATTCTCGGCATTTTGCCTTGGAACGCTCCCTTTTGGCTGGCGTTCCGCTTTTGTGCGCCGACTCTGATGGCCGGAAATACCTGTCTGATGAAGCACGATTCCCATGTGCCCGCCAGCGCGGAGGCGATCGTCAATTGCTTTGCACGCGCGGGCGCCCCGGCGGGGCTCATGCAAAACCTGCGAATCGACAAAGACCAAGTCGCGGAACTCCTCTCTGGAGATGTGGTGCGGGGCGTTTCCCTGACCGGCTCCAGTGCCGCCGGAAGTCAGGTGGCCGCCCTCGCCGGCAAGGAGATGAAACCGGGCGTCTTTGAATTGGGCGGGTCCGATCCCAGTTTGGTGCTGGCCGACGCGGATCTGGACAAGGCCGCCGAAGTCCTGACCCTCTCCCGCATCATCAACGCCGGACAATCCTGCATCGCCGCCAAGCGCATCATTGTCGAAGCGCCCGTTTACGATGCATTCGTGGAAAAATACAAGACCCGCCTGGCCGCCCTGAAAATGGGCGATCCCGCCGATGAGGACACCCAGGTGGGCCCCATTGCCCGTGAAGATCTGCGGCAAAGCTTGCATCTTCAGGTGCGCGAAACCATTGAACAGGGCGCGCGATGCCTTTTGGGCGGCACGTTGCCCGAAGGGAAAGGCTTTTTCTATCCGGTGACCCTGCTCGTGGACGTTACTCCGGAAATGACCGCCGCCTGCGAAGAAACCTTCGGGCCCGTCGCGGTGGTCATGAAGGCCGCTTCCGAGGCTGAAGCCCTGGAAATCGCCAACGACACCCCTTACGGTCTTGCGGCTTCGGTGTGGACGGCGGACGCCGAAAAAGCCGAGCGCATGGCCCGGGACTTGGAAGCCGGGCAGGTGGCGATCAATGGCATCGTCAAAACCGACCCCCGCTTGCCCAGCGGCGGCATCAAACGCTCAGGCCTCGGCCGCGAGCTGGGGCCCCACGGCATTCGCGAATTCGTGAATGCCCAGCAAGTTTGGGTGGGGCCGGCCCAAACTTGACAAAATCCTAACAAACTTCTAACATTGTTGGATGACCGATTCCCCCAGCACCCCCGCCGCTGCCTTTATGGTGCTGGGCGGTTTGGCGTTGTTCCTTCAGGGAATGTGGATGATGACCGCCGGCCTGAGGGACGCCGCCGGGACGCGCATTCGCAAAATCCTCTCCAAAGCCACCCGCAACCGGATCGCCGGTTACGGCTTGGGCGCGGGTCTGGGGC
>PXAS01000011.1 GCA_003565815.1 PVC group bacterium | reverse complement strand
TTTTTTGATACTTTCTTTTAGACCTTAATCGAATTTCTTCATCGTTTTGTTGTTCAACCGTTTTTATATCTTCAACAGTTTTTAGACGATTCTCATCAGCATTTTCTGTTGTTTTTTTATACTGTTCAGATGCAGCAACAAGCAATGCATCAGCTTTAAGTGCTTCTTTTCTTACTTGTTGTGTTTCATCATAATTTTTATCTTTAATTACATTTTGAAGAGCAGCTATATCTTCTTCAATCATATTTTGAATTTTAGCTTTATCGCTTTCTCGTCTTGCTTTTTCCGCCTTAGCTAGAACAGCATCTTTTTCAATTCCTTGAAGTTTATCATAATTATCTTGTTGTGATTGGTGGCGTTGTTCTTCTTGATAATCATTAATTGATCGTACGACTTCATCATTCACTTTTCTTAAATCCTCTGCTCTTTCAGTATCTGCACGACGATCGTCTGCGATTTTAATCATTTCTTGGTCATTATCAATCCACTTATTTCGTTCTTTTTTACTTTTCTTGTTACTTTGACTATCATAATTAATCTGGATACGATCAACTTTATCTACATTTTCAAGTTGAACTTCCTTTTTATCATCGTGAATTTTATATAAATCCTCTGCAATTTTTGTCATTTCGCGATCATTATCAATCCACTTATTGCGAGCATCAGTATTAATATTTTCACGGTGCTTTTCAAAATCTATTTTAATTTCATCTACTTTATCCGCATTAACTAAATGCTTGTCGTTTTTTTCTTCATGGATATTATTAAAGTCATCAATTATGAAGTTAATTTCTTCATTTTGGCGTAAAATACTACCTCTTTCGTATTTATTTTCTTGAACACGTTGTTGTGAAATTTGGAACATTTCATCATCTAGGTTTACCGCTAGTTGTTGTTTATTCTTATTTTGTTCATCAAATCCTTCAGCGCGTCTGTCTTTTATTTTTTCAATTTCATTTTGAGAGCCAAGACGTTCATCTCTATCTTGATTTTCTTTTTCTTGAAAATTTTTGCGATTTGCATCAATTCTTTTAACTGTTTTTTGTGTCTTTAAGTTTTTTCTTTCTCTATCACCTTTTTCCAGCAGAGCAGCGCCTTCAACTAACGAAATAGACTCTTCTTTACCAAGATATTCTAGGGCTTGGTCTTTTTTCACTGGACCAGCAATTATTTGGTTAATTTCATCAATTTTATCTTTGGGATATTCGTCATTCTCTTTTAAAGAGATTGCTCTTTCATAAAGACTTATTGCTTTATCCCAGTTTTCCTCATCAAAATATTCATCTGCTTTATCAAGAACTTTTTGGTACTGAGCTTCAGCCTGTGCTCTGGTTTTTTCTTTTGACTTTTGAATTGACTCCTCTCTTCTTTCTAGCGCATAAGCATCATTTCCTTTTATAGCTAAAGCCTCCTCGTATTTTTCTTTCGCGTCAATAAATCTCTCACTGTCAAAAAGATTGTCTGCTTCAGAAATAATTTTGTCAAACTCCTCATTTTTTTCTTGATTAGCTAGCTCCTCTTGTTTTTGCTTTTCTAGAAGCTGAGCTGCTTTATTTCTTTGTTCAAGGGCTGTTGGGTCACTATCTTTTAACTCGAGCGCTTCATCATATTCATTAATTGCATTTTGATATTCTTCATCAGCTAAAGCTTGATTACCTTTTTTCATGGCTAATTGATACTTTTCCTCAATTTCAGCAGCTTCTTTTTCTTTTATAGCTTTTTCAACTAACTCAATTTGATTTTTAGGATATTCTTCATCTTTGATTTCAAGCGCCTCCTCATAAAGCGAGATACTTTCTTGAAAATCTTCATTACTAAAAGCTAAATCTGCTTTTTGTACTTTCTCGTCAAACTCTTCGTCTTTATTAGATGAAGAAGCCATTTGGTCAATTAATGTGCGCAATTCCTTAATTTTTTCCTTAGGGTATTCTTCGTCTGGTTTTAATTTTGAAGCTTCTTTATATTTGTCAATTGCATCATCATATTTAAAATTTTGAGCCATTAAATCAGCCTCTTCAATAGCTATGTTGTAAGCTTCGTTTTCTTCAGACTCCTCTTCTTTAATTCTAAGCAACTCATCTATTTCAACAATAGCATTTTGTGGGACAGCGTCTTTTGGTCTTTGTTTTTGAGCTTCTTGATACAGGGCTTTTGCTTCTAATAGCTCATCTGCCTCTTTTTTAGTTTTTGCTTCAGAAAGTAGTTCTTGATAAGCTTCCTCCTCTTCTGCTAACCTTTTTAACTCTACTTTAGCTTCAGTCTTTCCTTTTTCAGCATCGGCATCATTTTCTTCTACTTCTAAAGCATCATCATAATATTCTATAGCTTTTGCAAAATCCTCCTCCTCAAAAGCTTTCTTAGCTTTTTCCATTGCTTCAGCGTATGCGTCTTGTTGACTTTTTCTTTTTTCTAGTAACTCTTTAAGTTCTTCAATTTTATCTTTCGGAAGATCGTCATCTTTAACTTCTATTGCTTCTTCATATTTTGCAATTGCATTTTCCAGCTCATCTTTTGACTCCAACTGACTAGCCTCCTCAATTAATGCATTAAACTTTTCTTCTTTTTCTTCTTCAGAAGCTAATTCATTAAGTTTTTGATTAATTAATTCAAGTTGTGTTTTTACCTCTTCGTCTTCATTAATTTCTTTCGCAGCTTCAAACTTTTCTTTTGCTTGTGTCCATTCTTCATTTTCTATTAAATCATTTCCATCTTCTTTTAACTGGCTAAAAGTTTCAAATTCATCCTTTAGATTCTCAGCTTGGGCTAATTTTTCTTTTGCTTCATCATCATCTTCGAAAATATTTAAAGCCTCTTCAAAAGCCTCGATTGCATTATCAAAACTATTATTTTCCAAAGCAACTATTCCAGTTTCCATAGCTTGTTCATAAGCTTCTTTTTGAGCAATTTCTTCAGCTTTTTCGGCCATGATTTGCTCTATTTCACTGATTTTTTCTTGAGCATATTCATCCTCTTCCTTCACCGCAAGAGCTTCTTCGTATTTTTCTTTGGAGTCTTGATATTTTTCAACTTCTAATAAATTATCAGCTTCTGTAATTAAGGAATTATACTCTTCTTCAATACTTTGCTGCTCTTTAACTTCTTTAATTTTTTCTTCCATTCTTACCACGCCTTCTTGTGCTGTTTTGTTTTTATCGTCCATGGTAAGCACTTCTTCAAATTTAGCAAGAGCAGTTTTGTACTCCTCTTCCTCTTCAGCATTTTCAGCAAGATCGATGAGTGCATCAATTTTTGCTTCAAGTTCTTCTTGGTTAGCTAGCTTGTTCAGTTCTTTTTCTACTTCAGCCAGTTTGTTAATTACGTGGGTATCATCTTCAATAAGCTCATCAGCTTCCAAGTAAATAGTTTTAGCATCTTCCCATTTTTCTTCATCAAATAAATCGTCTGCTTGTTGAACTAATTCATCAAACTGTTCACGTAATTCTTCTTGTTGCTTTAGTTTCTCAATTTCTTCTTCAGCT
>PXAS01000494.1 GCA_003565815.1 PVC group bacterium | reverse complement strand
CTGTTGCAAGGCGCCGGGTATCAGGTTGAGTTGCGTGAGCCGGATGCCCAAGATCCGCTGGGCGGTGTGTTGGATGTGCGAAGCGAGGCGGGATTGATCCAAATCATTAGTTTCGCGGATCGATTCCCCGCGGTGATCCATGACGCATTGAGCGAATCCCGATTGGTGGTGCGGGAGAACAGTCCTCTACCCATCGTGCCGCTTCCCCACTTGGTTGTTTTGAAACTTTACGCGGGGGGCCTCAAGTCCAAGGCGGATGTGGTGGAACTTCTGAGCCGCAATCCTGACGCGAATTTAGATGAAATCGAAGCCCTTTGCGATCATTACCGTATCCGGGGCTTCCCTGAAATTCGCAAAGAGCTTTCCAGTTGAATCGTAACGGATGCTTGGGTGACAAAAAGGGCATCCGCCGGGGCGCTCATGGAATTCGCACGCTTGTGGGCTTGCTTTTCCCGGGTGGATCAAGGATGTTGGGCGGATGTGTGTTTCGTTTTTGAAAAAGGATCTTCTTATGAAAAGCTTTCGACTGTCGGCCTTCTTGTTTTTGTGTGTGTCCCTGGCCTGCGGTCAGGGCAGGGGGCCATACCCCGATCGCATTCCGATCGGGGCGGTGCAGGGGCGGGTGACGGCTTCGGATGACGGCGAGGCGCACCGCTCGCCCTTGGTGGGCGAGTCCGTCGTCGTGCGGGGCATGGTGCATCAGATCGTTCGTTGGCAGGCTTCGGCGGGTCATTCCCTCTACGGCATCATGATTCAGGATCTTCCCGATGAGGCGGACGGGGATCCGCTCAGTTCGGACGGGCTGTTCGTTTATACGGGCGGGGCACCGAACCTGCGCTTGCAGGATCAGGGCAATCATGCGATTTCCTTGGGGGACATTTTGGTGCTCCGCGGCAACGTGAACGAGCGTTTCGGACAAACGGAACTGGCGGATGCGGTGGTGCTGGCGGCTGAAACGGGCGCGGATTTGGATGAACGTCTGCCGCCGACGCCTTTGACACTTTCCGATGATCTTTCCGAGACGATGCGGATTCTGGAGCGTCACGAAGGCATGAGGGTGCAACTTTCGGCAGGGGCGCAGGCGGTTTCGGGGAGTTATCCCAATGAACGCAACCGGGATTTTCTCGTGTGGATCACCCCCTCCGAAAATCCGATTTTACAGCGCGAGCGCGCGGTCGAACGCCGTTTGTTCCGGGGGGCGCATCCGCTGAGCAACGTGCCGCCGGAGCGGTGGTTGGAGGGACACGGTATGCGGCTGCCTTTGGGGAGTCTGGCCCTGAAGGGGCGGGCCGACGACGGGGACATCCGCCTGCCGCCATTGAAAACCGGGACCGTATTTCCCGAGGTGCTGACCGGGGGCGTTCAGTATTCCTTCGGTTCGTATGTGTTGCAGGTGGAGGAAATGCCGCAAACGCGGGGCGGGGAAAACCCGGCGACTTGGCGGCTTCCGACTCCGGAGGGGTCCGAAGACCGAGTACGGATCGCTTCCTACAACCTGGAAAATCTGTACGATTTCATCGACGATCCGCACAGTGACTGCGATTTCGAGGGCAATTCCGGCTGTCCGGGCGTGCGCGAACCGTTCAATTATCTGCCCAAGAGCGATGAGGAATACCGTGCCCGCCTGCGCATCCTCGCCCGGCACATCGTCGAGGATTTGGCTTCTCCGCAGATCATCATGGTGCAGGAGATCGAAAATCAGGACATTGGGGTGTTGACCCCGGCGGGCATGGTGTATGGGGAGGAAAATGACGCCGATGGCGAATTGGATTCCCTGCAGGAGTTGGCCATCAAAATCGTGGCCCTGGGCGGCCCGGTGTACACCACCGCCGTGAATCGTCATGGGGGGGACAACCGGGGCATCATCTGTGCGACGATGTATCAGGCGGATTTGCTTGAACCCCTCCATCCCGAAGCGGATCACCCGGTGTTGGGGGCGGAGCCGCAAATCCGCATCGACGGCGCCCCTTTCGGCATGAACAACGAGGTGGTCAACCCGAAGGCGTTCAACTACGCGCTGGATGAACTTGCGGACGGGGAGCCGGGCATGGTCGGGGTGTTCTCACGTCCGGTGCAAGTGTTCGCGCTGCGGGAAAAGCGTGAAGACGGCAGAACGATATGGCTTTTGAACAACCATTTCAGCGCCGGGCCGGGACGACGGGTGGAGCGGCGCACGGCCCAGGCCCGCGTCAATGCCCGCATTGCCGAAAAGCTGATGGCGCTGTATCCCGAAGACGCGGTGATCGTGGGCGGGGACCTGAATGTGTTTCCCCGCCCGGACGATCCCCTGGATCCGCCCTCGGATCAGTTGGGTCCACTCTATGACGTCGGGTTGTTCAATGTGGCCGACCGGATCATGGAGCGGGATTCCGCGAATGTCTACAGCTACGTCTTTCAGGGAAACGCCAACACCCTGGATCACCTCTTCATTTCCCCCAACCTCAAGGAGGCATTGGCGCATGCGACCTACGTTCATTTGAACGCGGACTTCCCCGAAGGCTTTCGCGGAGAGCCGCCCCTGCGGGGCAGCGACCACGATGTGCTGTTGATTGAGTTGGCGGATTAATCAAGTCAGGTCAAGCGAATGCGGTTCACCTCCATTTCGTGCGCATGAGCTGATCGATGCGTCGGCGCTGGTAGCGGTCCGGTTTGCCCTCGCGTTGGGGTTCGGAGAGGGCGGCGGCTTTTCGCTCCAGGGCTTCGCGTTCCCGGCGGGTCTTGCTTTCCTCGGTTTCACGATACAAAGTGCGGGCCACCGAAGCGGGGCCGCGTTTGTCGGCGAGGGCGAGGACCTCGACCTCGTGAGTGTCAAGACCGGTGCGGATCTCCAGCATCGCGCCTTCCTGAATGTTGTGTCCGGGCTTGGTGCGGCTGCCGTTCAGATGGACTTTTCCCCCTTCAATGGCTTTTTGGGCCAGAGAGCGGGTTTTGAAAAAGCGGGCCGCCCACAGCCATTTGTCCAATCGTGTGCTCATGCGTCGCCCTCGTAGATACTGCCTCCGATGAATTCCCGGAGCAGGGAATGCGGGGGCACGTGTTCGGCGGGCGCACCCACCACCAGGGCGAGAAAGTCCTGCAATCTGCGCGCTTCCCCGTAAACCGTTTCGGTGGGTTTCACGGCATGAAGCAGGGGCTCCACGAAAGGTTTGAGCACCGCCAATTCGTAGTCGAGGCTGCTGTTGAACGTGACGTCGGCCTCCTGCTGAAAGGGAAAAATCCAGCGTTTTTCGCCTTGGCGCACACTCGGCCACATGCGCAGGGTGCCGAGGGCATCGTGCCCGCGGGCAGTGGCGTCGCGGACCATGCGGCGGATGAGGCGCAAGTCGGTGGTGGAGAGGCGGTTGTTGTTGTCGAGCTTCAGTTGGGTGAGGGCGCTGACGAAAATTCTGAATTTGTGGGCGGCGGGCAGGTGATCGGTCAGGCGGGGATTGAGGGCGTGGATGCCTTCGATCACCACCACCTGGTCCTCGGCCAGTTGCAGGG
>PXAS01000180.1 GCA_003565815.1 PVC group bacterium | reverse complement strand
GCTCTGGGGCAGCCGCTTGGTGAGCGCGTCTTCTTCGCCGGGGAGGCCCTCGGCGGTGCCTATCCGGCCTTGCTGTCAGGCGCCCATCTCAGTGGCGAGGCGGCGGCGGATGCTGTCCTGGAGCAGCTTGGCTGATAGCTGTGCGCTTTGTGCCCGCAGTGGCGAGGCCGGTGGATTTCAGCGCCACGTTCTTCATAGAACCGCCACGGGGCTCACAGGAGAGCCGGTGCCGCCTTCGATCTGCAAAGGCGCGACGGTGAACAGAAAGCTCTTGTCCGCGCGGTCGCGCATCCGCTTCGCAAGCGTTTCCAGGTCGAGATGGTGAATCAGCGGCAGGCCCAGATAAGCTTCGGTGAGAATGTGGATGGGCACCGAGCAGTGCTCCGTGGTGGACGGGAAGTTGTCCCCTGGACCATCGGTGGCCACGGTAGCTACGTCCCATTCGGCGAGCAACTCGACGCAATCCACGTGCAGCCCGCTCCAATTGCCGTGATCGTCCTGCGCCTCGTCTGAGTCTGGGCGGACAAGCGGTGCAGAGAAGCGCCCTGTGCGGATAACGAGCGCGTCGCCGGGTTCGATCCAATCGGCAAATCGACGCAGATCATCCGGCGTCACCGGATCACCTGGCTTGAGAAAATCAAGCTCGCGCTGCGCCGGAACGTCGATGAACCAGGCACGCGTGACCAGGCTGCCCAAGTCGACAACGCTGTAGCGTTTTACGCCTTTGTCCATCGAGACCACATCGTCGAACGCATCGCCGTTGAAGGATCGGCCATGGTGGCCGACATGGGAAAACGCGTCGATATGGGCGTTGGTCATGCCATGAGTGGCGATCGAGAAGCGGTCACCCGCCTCGAACACCGGATCCTCCGCTGGCCCGAACTCATACTTTCCGGCGCGCAACAGTTCATAGCTGTAGTCGCTGTCATATGCCGTCTCGCCGGTGACGTCATCTGGTCGCAACGGCGATCCGAGAGTCAGTACCTCATGGGCTCGTACCGAGTTGATACCGCGAGCCGTAGCAGCTGCGTCGGCAAGATTCAGGGTCCCGCGTCCGTTGTTCCAGCGACCCCAATTGAAGGTGCGATAAGGCCAGTATTCGAGAGTTTCGGTCTTTTGCCCGCTCATGCCTTGTTTCCTTCTCCATCATGTCGCTTCACGCAGATGGGAACGTCGCCTCCATCCGCTCCAGTCCGCGAAAGAAGAATGCTTCGCGCCACTGTGCGCCGGCCAAATCCAGCTGCATGCCTGGCAACCGTTGGGCCAGCGTTTCGAAGGCGACCTGTCCCTCCAGTCGTGCCAGTTGCGCACCGACGCAGTAGTGAATCCCGCCTCCGAATGCCACCAACTGGCGGTCGATCTTTCGCCGAATATCGAACTGGTCCGGATCGTCATACACATTCGGGTCGCGGCCGGCGGCGCCGAGCAAGGTGAGTACTCGCTGGCCGGCCTTGATGGGTACGCCCGCGATCTCGGCGTCGGATAGCGCCGTCCGGTAGGTCGCTTGCAGGGATGGCTCGAATCGCAGCGCTTCCTGGACAGCACCGGCAGCAAGGGTCGGATCATCGCACAGCAGCCGCCATTGCTCCGACCAGCGATGCATGCACATCAAGCCGTTGCCCAGCATGTGGGCGGTGGTCTCGAAGCCCGCGCCGAAGAGTCCGATGACGATCGTGCTCAATTCCTCCGCAGTCAGCTTTGCGTCACCGTCTCGCGCCTGCAGGAGCGCGGTGGTCAAATCGTCCCGCGGTCGCTGCCGGCGGTCCTCGAAAAGCGCATCGAAGTAGGCGGTAAGGTAGTCAATCTGTCGATTGGCGCGGTTCAGTTCTTCAGAACTGAACGCGCGGGTTTCAAAAACGATGAAGCTGTCAGCTATAGCCTGATTGAGATCCTGCAATAGTGAGTCAGTGACCTCGTCATCGCGGATGCCGAGCATGTCGCACATGACAGTGGTGGGCATGCGGTAGCAGAAGTCATGGACCAACTCGGCGCGGCCGTTGGCGATCATGTTATCCACCAGCCTGTCTGTGATGGCCTTGATGCGTGGACGCATCGCCTCTACCCGGCCTGCGCTGAGCGCTTTGGTCACGAGCCCGCGCATGCGCGTATGCTCCGGCGGGTCCTGCATGACGAAAATTTTCGACAGCCACCGATACGCCGAGTGCGACAGAACGTCGAAATCGTCGTCATAGAAGAGCTGAATGTTCTTGATGAAGTCGCCTTGTCCGAAGCGCTTGTCCTTGAACAAGGCTCGGATGTCAGCATGACGCGTGACGACCCAATAGCCGTCATCTGCGAAATGCACGGGGTCGCGCTCCCGCATCTGCCTCATCGTCGGATACGGGTCGCGAATAAAATCGCGGTCAGTCGGGTCGAATCGGATGTTTTCTGCCATTTTTGTAGCCAAGGTCTGCTCCATGTCTAGGGCTGTGACCGGCACAGGGTAGCGCTCTGCAGTCACTTCTCCCTGCGCTTTCTTGCCAGGACGATGCGACGGATGATTAGTAGCGTTTCCTCGATCACCTGATCTTTGGTCAGTCGTCCGCCGGGTACGTACCAGCTCGGCAACCAGCTGATTATGCCGCTGATGGTCGTCGCGGTGAGCGACCGATCGGCCACGCAGTCGAATTCTCCGCCGTCACAACCTTCCGCCAGGAGCAGCGCCAGCTGGTGGTCGAAGTGCTTGCGAAGCTCTCTGATATGACGGGCGTCGGTTTTGGAAAGATTCTTTTCCTCACGCTGGTAGACGATCACGTATTCGCGTTTCTCGATCACGATTGAGGCCACCTGCCTGACTACCGCATCGAGCCGGGAGGAGGCGCTACCCGGCGATGCCAGCGACGCATCCAGCGCGTCGAGTGCATGGCGGATGCCCGCTTCGCAAATGTCGTAAAGGATCTCGGCTTTGTTCTGAAAGCAGGAATAAAGGTATGGCTTGGTGACGTGCAGTCGTTGAGCGACCTCGTCCAGCGTGGTGCCTTCGTAGCCACTGAGGAAAAACAAGTGCGCCGCTTCTTCCAGAATGCGGCGGCGCTTGAAGGCTGCGACCTCGTCCTTGAGTTCCTGCCTTCCCGCCATGGTGCGCCCTCTTTTGTTCTGGTAGGCCTACGGTAATGTCCTGATTATGGCCTTGACAAAAAGCCAATGATACCTCTAGTGTGAAAAAATACTGACCAGTAGCAAAAAATACAGTCAGGTTGGATCTGGGGAGAGAGCAACATGACGCCAGCCGGCGAGATTCAGTGTACTGCGCTCGAAAGCGTAAAGTTCGGCCGCCCCGCGGCCGATGTCCTACTCGAAGAAGCGCAAAGACTTGGCGCTGATCGAGTGTTCTTGCTTGCGAGCCAGGCCCTCGACAGCAACACGAATGAGATCCAGCGCATTCGCGATGCACTCGGTGCACGCTGTGCCGGGGTCTACACGGGTATGCCGCCCCATGCACCCCGAAGTGCCTGTCTTGAGGCTGCCACACAGGCCCGGAATGCCAAAGCCGACCTG
>PXAS01000168.1 GCA_003565815.1 PVC group bacterium | reverse complement strand
CATGGTGGATGTCCGCGAATGGTTGCAGTCCCGGGGCGCTCCGGTCCCGGACACGCTGCCCGAAGTGCTTTTGGCCGCTCGCGGCCAGGGGTGCAAGCTGTTTGAAGACGAGCACGGGAACGTGGTGAGCATGCTTTGCATCACCCTGAACGGCGAGTTTGTCCATGTGTTTGTCTTCGACGAGGCCACCCGCCATTATGTCACCCTCGAAACCGACGCCTGGCAGCGGGAAGGGAATTGGAACATGCGCACCCTGGAGCGGGACGGACTTCTGTTGGCCGTGGCCACCCGCGGGGATACCACCCGACTTTCAAAGATGTGGTGAAGGGACGCGAATGGGTCTTGATTTCCGGACGAGCCCTTAGGGTCCACGCAAAAATAACTTCACATTTTGACCGCCGATGCATCGCGTCCTGCGGCGTTGCGAAAACACGAAATATTTAGTCGATCAAATCCACTTCCGGGAATTTCAAAAAATCGGAAGGATTGTATGTTTTGAGCCGTCGGAGTCCATGGCGGGCCATACTGGCTATGAGGTTGGCATCGTGGATGCGTTTCCCCTTGAGTTCGTGGTTTTTGACCAGCGTGATTAAACGGGTGACCGTTTCATCGTCTTCCTGAAGAACTTGGAGCACTTTCCGAAAACAGCATATGTTCGCGACGGCATTTTCTGGAGATAAACCCAGTCCATTCCCCTCAATGGGGCGGGTGCTGACGACGAGATATTCCCGGAAGATCTGTCCGGTGACAAAGAGTCGGTAAATTCCCCGCTGGCCTCCTTCAAGGAATGCCAAGGAATTGGGGTGTTCTTTCCGGTCGTGATCCGTGGCGGCCAGCAACACGTTGGTGTCCACGAATACGCGATTATCGTCCGTCGTCGGCATACATTTCTTCCCTTGACCAGTCTGACCGAGTACGTCCGCTTCCGACAATATGGAGACTGGCGGTAATGGAGGTCTCCTGTTCTTGCTCAGGCAACATGCGTGCGGCATCCTCCAGAAGCGTCTCGATTTCTTTTTGCAGGGAGCGGCGGTGTTTTCGCGCACGGCGTTTCAAGCCTTCCAGGGTCTCCTCGTTGATTTGACGAATATGTATTGATTTCATACTAGTATTATTATGATACCAATGAAAACTGTCAACCCCTGGATTTTAAAAAAAATGTTTTGATCCCTACAGACTCGTCAGAACCAAGCCGTTTGTCTTCCATCCGCCCTTGAGGGGGGCAAAGGGGATGTGTATGCCTTCCCGCTATGAAAAGACCTTCCGCAGCCTAAATGGGCGTTTGCATCAAGAAGGGGTTTTTTCCGGGGGAAGCGGGGGCAAATCAAAAGCATCGCCGGTGTCCTCGATCCATTTTTGCAGGCGGAGCTGGAGTTCTTTCCGTTTGTGGATGAAGCGTTGGTTGAAGGCGAGATTCGCCATTTCGTAGGGGTCTTCGTTCAGGTTCCACATGCCAAAGGGGGCATTGGGGATGCAGACGTATTTCCAGCCGTCTTTTGTGACCACGCCGCGCCAGGGGAGGTTGAGTCCGTCATGCAATCGCTTGTATTGCGTGTGTTGAATGTAGCCGTGGGAGCCCATGCAGTCGCCATGATCGGAAAAGAAAACCACCAGGGTGTCGTCGAGAAGATCCCGTTCGCGCAGTCGTTGGAGCACGCGGCCGACGTTGCGGTCGAGGTTTTCGATTTGGGCGTAATAGCCGGCGAGTTCGCGGCGGGCCAGTTCGTCGATGCGGGGAACGGGAGGGACGTTGGGGCGGAGTTGGAGGGTGCCGGGGTTGTGGCGGGCCATGTCTTCGGGCGGGGCCAGGTTGGGCGTGTGCGGGGGGTGTACGGACAGCACGCCGAAAAAGGGCCGGTCGGGGTTTTGTCCGAGACGGTCGATTTCATCGAGAAAGAGGTCGGTCAGACTGTCGGTTTCGTAACCGGGGAATCTTTATTTTCAGGGGGTCGGAGGGGGCTGGTTTTCAAAGATCTCGTCTTCGAGCATGAGACAGAGGGTGTGGTAAATGGGCAGGTGGTATTCCTGAATGCGATAGGTTTCGCGGGAGGGGACGCGAATGCAGAGGTCGCAATGCTTGAGCATTTCACCGCCGGTTTCGCCGCTGAGTCCGAGGGTGTGGATGCCGAGGGCGCGGGCGGTGCGGAGGGCGAGGCCAACATTGCGGGCATTGCCGGAGGTGGAAATGCCGAGCAGGACGTCCCCGGGTTTGCCGAGTCCGTACACCAGTTGCGCGTAGGTATAGACGGCGTCGACGTCATTGAGGTAGGCGCTGCCCAGAGCCGGAAAAGCGGTCAGCGGAATGGCGGGCAGGGACCCCTGAAGGTTGTCGGCCAGATCGTTGCCCAGCCGTTCCCGCATGTCGGGGGGCAGGGGGCGCCTGGATTGAAATCCTTTGAGCAATTCGCCGGCGATGTGATCGGCGTCCGCGGCGCTGCCGCCGTTGCCGCAGAGCATCAATTTGTTACCGCGCTTGTAGGCTTCCAACAGGCATTTGCAGGCCGCAAGAAGATCGGACGCGCAGGGCGCCAGTTGCGGATAGTGTTCGAGCAGGGTTTCGAGGCGGTTCATGGCGTTTTCCTTGATTCGGCCGCAAAAGCGGCCAAGATTTTGGCTTTCGCGGCGGCGGCCCGGGTTTCGGGAGTGCCCTCGGCGCCATAGAGGATGGAGCGGGAGGCATTGATGAGCAGCGGGGCTTTGCGGTCCGAGACCCGCAGACGGCTCAAATCGCCGCCCTGTGCCCCGAGGCCGGGCACCAGCAGCGGAAGGTCGGCCACGCGGGAGAGGACTTCGTCGGAGACATTGGTGAGGCCCACCACCAGTCCGACGTCCCCGGGCAGATCCCGGGCGCGTTCGGCATAGTCCTGCATGAATTCAAAGACGTATCGGTCGCCGACTTTCCGCAGTTCGACATCGGCGGCGCCGGAATTGGAGGTGACCCCAAGAAGATAGACGCCCCGGCCCGGGGATTGCAAAAACGGCTCGATGCTGTCAAAGCCCATGAGTCCGTTGAGGGTCACGGCATCCACCCGCCATTTTCCGAAATAGGCTTCGGCGTAATATTTCATGGTTTCCGGGATGTCGCTGCGTTTGACGTCGAGCACCACGGGGATTTCGTCGGGGATGCGGGTCAGGAGGCGTTCCAATATTTGCACGCCTTCGGCGCCGAGCGCCTCGAAATAGGCGGCGTTGGGCTTGAAGGCCGCCGCGTGGGGGGCGGTGGTGGCGATCACCCGTTCCAGAAAAGGTTCCACGGGTCCTTCGATGAGGTCGGGACGGGGGTCAATCCCGACGCAGAGATGGGACTGAATGGCGGCAATGCGGTGATGGAGTTTGTCGGCGTAGGTCATGAAAGGAGGTGGGGTTGATGTGAGTGGATTCATTTGTCGGCTACAAGGCGGAGGCGATTTGGTCGCGGACGATTTCATGCAGCCTTGCCTGTTTCTCCGGGGAGAGGGCGGCGGGATCCAAAAGCGGATGGCGAACCAAGCGGACGGTTCCCCCTGGCAAGCGTGGTTTTCCTTTGGGCATGAGTTTCCAACTTCCGCTCAGAGTGATGGGCAGGATACGCACGCCCGCTTTGACGGCGATGTTGAGGCTCCCTTTGGCGAAGGGCAGCAATTCATCCGATCCGCTGCGGGTGCCTTCGGGAAAAATGACCATGCTGTGCCCGGATTTGAGCAGTTCGATGATTTCCCGCACTTGGGCAATTTGCTTGCGGCGGTCTTCGCGGTCCAGGAAAACACATCCCAGCAAACGCATCCAATGGCTCACCAGCGGGATGTTTTGCAATTCTTTTTTGGCCACGAAACCGGGGGTACATCCCGCGTGGCCGATGAGAATGGGGATGTCGAATTCACCCTGATGATTGGAGACGATGAGCACGGTTTCGTCCTCGGAAAGATCGGCGTTGTCCGTGACATCCACCCGGGCCCCGCCCAGCCAGGCGACCATTTTTCCCCAGCGGCGTCCGATATAGGCGGCGCGGACCCGGGCCTCGGCAGGGCTTTTTCGTTTGGCCACTCGGGTAAAATACAGCAAAAGCGGCAGGATCAACAGCTGGTGTGACCAGAAAACAAGAAAAAAGAATAGCGTTCTGAAGAAAGTCATCGTAAAGGGGAGTTCTTATATAGGAGCTTTCCTTCCAGTCAATCTTTAGAAAACCTCGGGATCGGGGCCAGCGCATGATTATTTGATACGGGAGTGATCCTTGAGGATGTAGAACAAACGTTTGAAGAAAACCATTATGCCCAAGAAATTAATCAATAAAGTACGTTCCCTGATGAAGCCCAAAGCCGTCGGGGAAGGGGTCGAGTCGGAAACGCCGGCCCCAGAGAAGCCCGCGCCCCGCAAAGCGGCGCCGAAAAAAACATCCGCCCCAAAGGCGGATTCGGCGGCCTCGCCCGCTGTTGATGCGGAAACGAAAACGGTCGCGCCGCCGCCCGTCGATGCGCATTCCGCGAAGGAGGCGGAGGCCAAACCCGCGGCCAAACGGCCGGCCCGCAAACGGAAACCCGCGGGGGACGATTCGCACGAGGGTCACATGCCCGAACCCTTGCGCCAGGCGAAAAAAGTCCGTTCCCGGGAAGCCGCCGCCGAGGAGTGGCGCCCTTCCAAGGCCCGTACCCCCACGCCCAAAGCGGATGCCGGACAATCGGAAGCCCCGGAGAAACCCAAACCCCGCGCGGCCAAATCCCGGGCCAGCAAACCCAGGGACACCAAACCCGGCGCGGACAAAGCCGGTGAAAAGCGTTCCCCTCGGAAACCCGCGGCCTCCTCCAAAGAGAATGGCAAAAACGAGGGACGACGCGACAAAGCGCCACGTGAAAGCAAGGAAGGAAACAAGGGCGAAAGGCAAAGCGGAACCCAAGCCGGAGACCCAGCCGAGAACAGGAGCCGCGGGCGGGGGCGCCGGGCTCCGCGTTCCCGGTCATCGGAATCCGGGCGTGGCGAACCTTCCCGCGAACGGGAAAACACCCCCAGCCGCGGCAAGGGCTTTTCATTTCCGCGTCCCAAATCCGAGCACGGCGATTGGACGCCCGCGCAATACCTGGTGGCCGAAAAAGAAGGCAAAACCCGCTTTACGGATTTGAACCTGCCCTCCCAATTGTTGCATGCGGTCAGTGATTTGGGCTATGAATATTGCACGCCCATTCAGGCGGAAATTTTGCCGACCCTGTTGGATGGACGCGATGGGTTGGGGCAAGCCCAAACCGGCACCGGGAAAACCGCCGCGTTTCTGCTGGCCAGCTTCACCCGGATGCTGCGCAATCCCCGTCAGGATCCGCCCAAGGGCGCGCCCCGCATCCTGATTGTCGCCCCCACCCGGGAATTGGTTCTCCAGATCGAAGAAGAAGCCGCGGAAATCGGGAAATACACCCCGTTCCAAACCCTGCCCGTTTATGGCGGACTCGACTTTGAAGCCCAAAAAGACGCCTTGATGGACAACGTGGTGGATTTGGTTGCCGCCACTCCCGGGCGTCTGCTTGATTTTCTCCGCAAAAAAGTCATCAACCTCTCTCACGTGGAAACCTTGGTTTTGGACGAGGCCGACCGGATGCTCGACATGGGATTCATTCCCGATGTGAAGCGCATCGTGTATGCCACCCCCCACAAAGACAAACGGCAAACCCTCTTTTTCAGCGCCACCTTCACCGATGACGTGCGCAAACTGGCGGAATCCTGGACCCGTGACGCGGTGTCCGTGGTGATCGAGCCCGAAAACGTGGCCGCCGACAGCGTGGACCAAACGGTGTTCATTGTGACCGACGAACAAAAATTTCCGCTCACCGTGAATCTTCTGCGGAACCTGAAGCCGTCGCGCTGTTTGATTTTCGCGAACCGTCGGGACAGTGCCCAGTATCTCTGTGACCGCCTGAAGGATTACGAATTTTCCTCGGCGCTGCTCACCGGCGCCGTGCCCCAGGCCAAGCGGGTGCGCACTTTGGAAGACTTCAAGAGCGGCAAGATTCCCATTGTCGTGGCCACGGATGTCGCCGGACGCGGCATTCACGTGGAAGAGGTGGAGTTGGTCATCAACTTCAATTTGCCCGAAGACGCCGAGGATTATGTACACCGGATTGGCCGGACGGGCCGCGCGGGCGCCGAAGGGCGTTCCGTGGGCTTTGCCGACGAGATGGACGCCATGTTGGTTCCCGACATTGAAAAATTCCTTGGACGGGAACTGAAATGTACCCATCCCGAAGATGCCTGGCTGGAAGTGGAACCCCGCGAGCGCACCCACCACAAGCAACGCCGTGAACGCGACCGCGACTCAGGCGGGGGCGGGCGCGGTGGCGGCGGACGGGGACGCGGGGCCCCCCGGGGCGGTTCCGCCCGCGGCGGCGCTCGGGGTGGTCCGCGGGGCGGTACCCGGGGCGGGCGGGGACGGTAACGGGTCCACGTCCACGTCCCCGTTTCCCGCTTCCCTTGGCGCTTCCCGGGATGCGTCCGGCGTTGTTTGCGGAAATTGGGCGTCCAATTCCGCCAGCAGCTCCCCGGCCCGCTCCCGGTTTCCGCAAATCGTATTCAGTCGGGCCGCCACGATCCATACAAGCGGTTCGGACAGCTTACGTGGATGGCGGACCAAGTATTCAAATTCCTCCAGCGCCTCCACATGGAATCCCAAAGCGAGCAACGCCGAGGCATATTCGCAACGCAGTGACAAATTGGAAGGTTGATACTCCAAACCGAGCCGCAGATAATGCGCCGCGTGTTGAAAAAAGCCCTCCCTGCCCGATTCCATGGCTTCCAGCCAGGCGAGCTTGCCAATGGCGTCCCGGTAAGCATTGACCAGATCCGGTTCCTCTTTCAAATAAAGATCCAATTCGTCGAGAATGCGGCTCAGGGAAACGTTCCCCGCTTTGAAAATACTCAGGGAGGCTTGTTTCCGCACCGGAAAGGGCAAATCGGGAAGGTTCAATTGTTCCGCGATCACGGGATTCATTTCGTAAAAGAACCATTTGCTCATGCGCTCTCCTTTTCGATTTTGACCGTTTCAAGACTGAGGCGGGATTCGAATTGTTGGCTCATCGCGTTCACGAAGCTTTTGGGATCCACGCCGGGATAATGTTTCACACCACCGCTTTCTTCATAAAACGCCGGGGCGTAGATTTCCAGCGCCTCTATTTGCGGAAGATCCCGCCATCCTTCCGCCGGGAGGGACTCCGTCGCAAACGCGGTTTCCGGCAACCACTGGTATTGCACTCTTCTGCCGAGCCGCAGGGGCCAAAATTTGAAGGGGTCCAGAACCTGGACAAACCGGACGTTTCGGAAGGGGATGCCCTTGGATTTTGCCACCTGCCCGAAGACGCGTTGATCCGTTTTCCGGTAGACCGACTCCTGCCATTCAAGAAACGCGCTTTGCAATTTTCCGCCCCGGCGCCGCAGTTCCCAGACCGCGCTTTGGTTTTCCAGAATTTTCAAGGCCGCGGCGCGGATGTTTTCCGGGATGTCGGATTGCAAGGCGGCCTGAAAGTTGATGATGGTGTTCACCACGCCGGTCTTGTTGCTTTTCCAAAGGGCTTCATGGTCAAGAAATCGCCCCATGGGTTTGTAATTGAGGTTGAGGGCGATCTGGTGAAATAAATCCCGTTCCCAGTCGGCGCAGTCCCGGATGTTCAAGGAAATGCCGATTTCCATGGTGCCGAAAGTCATTGCACCAAGCCGCGAATCCAATTCGGGGCCATGATCCACATTCTCCGGGGCCTTGTCCATGCCGATCAAGCCACTGGCGAAAACCCATTTGTTCAAATGCAGTGCCCGCACTTTATTGAGTTGGGCCTTCATCGGTTTTGCATACAGACTGTCGCCGCGTCCTGGGGCATATGTCCTTGGATTTTCTTTCAGGGCTTTCAGTTTTTGCATGTTCGCCATGCTCCAGTTCTCTTTCTTGCAAATTTCCTTGTAGCCCTGGTGAATGTCCCGATGAAAATGGTCGGAAACATTTTTGAAAAAACGAGCGCTGTCCCCGGCTTCATTGGGCAGGCCATTCCAAATGTTTTTGATAAAAAATGGACTTTCGCTTGCGTCGTCAGTTGGCGGAGTGGGCGGTTGACCGGGTTCCGGTTCATCGGAATCCCGCTGGGTGTCTTTCAGGAATTGGACTGTCCGCGGTCGGATTGTCCATGGGTCGTCGTCTTCATCATTTCGCTTGGGCAGGGGAGGGGGATGGACGGATTTTCGCAGGTCTGTTTTTTTCCGGTATGCCTTGAAGGCAAACAAAAACGCCCAAACGACCAAAACGATGCACAGGATGACTTCCAGCGAGGTTTGCAGAAAACCGATGGGAAGGAGGAGGGGGAAATTTTCCCCGGGGATATATGGGGTGTTCATCGTTTTCATTTGACGTGGCCGCAGCTTCATTTCGGCCTCCGAGAATCCGCACAATCTCATGGGCTGCTAGGAATGGTCGTGTTCTCATGACGAAAAACAAAACAAACCAATCGTTACGTCACTATGGTGAATACGCAAGAATGTTTGCGGAAAAAGCCATTTATTTCGCGAAAAGCGTTTGTCGGGTGCCTTCCTTCTCTGCCGCGGAAATACCGAATTATTCCCAAACGGGGGGGCTGTCCGGGTCGAGTTCCTCGACTTGCCAGGGCAGACCGTGTTGGTTGAGGGCTTCCATGAAGGGGTCGGGATCCATTTGCTCCATGTTCCAGACACCGGGTTGCATCCATTGTTCCGTGGCCATCATCTTGGCCCCGATCATGGCGGGCACGCCGGTGGTGTAGGAGATGGCCTGCGATTTGACTTCCGCATAGCATTCCTCGTGGTCGCAGACATTGTAGATATAGATTTTCCGTTTTTTCCCGTCTTTGACGCCTTCAATGACGTTGCCGATGACGGTTTTCCCTTTGGTCAGCGGTCCCAGGGAGGCGGGATCGGGCAACACCGCCCGCAGAAACTCGATGGGCACGATCTTTTGACCCTGGAAATCGATGGGTTCGATTGAGGTCATGCCCACGTTTTGCAGGACATTGAGGTGGGTGATGTATTTCTGACCGAAGGTCATCCAAAAACGGATGCGTTTGAGCCCGGGGAGGTGGCGGACCAGGGATTCCATTTCCTCGTGGTAGAGGAGATAGATTTCTTTCTCGCCCACGACGGGGAATTCGTAGGGGCGGTGCAATTCCAGCGGATCGGTTTCCTTCCATTCTCCGCCTTCCCAGTATCGTCCCTTGGCGGTGATTTCCCGGATGTTGATTTCGGGGTTGAAGTTGGTGGCGAAGGGCAGTCCGTGGTCGCCGGCGTTGCAGTCGAGAATGTCCACGTAATGGATTTCGTCGAAATAATGTTTGAGGGCGTAGGCGCAAAAGACATTGGTGACCCCGGGATCGAAGCCGCTGCCGAGCAGGGCCATGAGTCCGGCCTCGGCGAAACGCTCCCGGTAGGGCCATTGATACTCGTAGGTGAAGCGGGCTTCGTCCTTGGGCTCGTAATTGGCGGTGTCCAGATAATGCACGCCCGCCTGCAAACAGGCCTCCATCAGGGTGAGGTCCTGATAGGGAAGGGCCACGTTGATGAGCAGGTCCGGCTTGATCTCGCGCATCAGTTTCACGGTTGCGGCCACATCATCCGCATCCACGGCGGCGGTGCGGATGGGGTAATCAATTTCGGCGGCGATTTGATCGCATTTGGCGAGGGTGCGGCTGGCAAGGGTGATGCTGGAAAATACGTCCGGGACTTGGGCGCATTTGTGTGCGACGACGCGTCCGACGCCACCGGCGCCGATGATGAGGAGATTTTTCATGGTGTTGTTGATGAGAAAGAGGTTGTTGTTTTGAATCTTCCGAAGAAACGTTTATCTTGTCCTTTGATGGTTTGCAAGGATTTGATGGGAAGTCCAGTCCGGTTAAAGTGAGTTTGGGGCATGGCTTTTCGGGGCGAAGGGAGACGGGAGCGCCGGTCTCCGCACCGGCAGGGGCATAGGGGGGCTTTGCCTTTGCCTTTGTCTCAAGCTTTGTCTTTAACTTTGTCGATTTGCTCAGTCACCAGAGGTGAAGTCGATGGGGGCTTTGCCTTTGCCTTTGTCTCAAGCTTTGTCTTTAACTTTGTCGATTTGCTCAGTCACCAGAGGTGAAACCGATGGGGGCGAGGATGCCGAAAACCGAATCCTCCGCGCTGTTTCTGGTCGGGCTTCTTGTTTTTCGCCGCATTTTCGTGGAACCGCCATTGTCCACGAGGTTTTGACCGATGGCATAAACGACGGAAGCACTTCGGTCATAGCGGAAGGGCTGGCCGTCGAAGGGGTCCGCGGGGATTTCGGCCAAATAGTCGGGAACCAACTCCCGCAAGGTATGGGGAAGTTCTCCCTGTTCCCGCAGGTGCAATTGCAAGGCGGTCACCAAGATCGCGGCCTGATTTTCGGCCTGGAGCCTGTAGGCTTGATGGACGAAAGTGTCCAATGTGGGCAGCATATACAAAACCATTACATTTCCGGTCCGGTTGTGATGGCGCCGGGGATCCCATGGTGCCCGACGGTTGGTTTCTTTCATCAGGTCGGTGATGAAACGTTCTGTATGAATCAGGGTTTCCAGATCGCCGGTTTCCAATGACCGGATCGCGTTTCGATAGATTGGCAAGGCGATTCTGCGGGTGTTGTTGGGTTGAAATGCGAAGGAAAAAGTTGCGTACGAACTCTCGTGTTCTTCAAAGAACCCATATTTTTGGTTTTGATCGATGTGGGTCAAAGCATGGATCAGAAATTGATATTCCGTTCGGATGGCATTTTTCCAAGGTTCCCAAGGGGGGGAATCTGTTTTCAACAAAGTGAGGGTTTGCCACAATGCGTCCGTCGGGATTTCGGGATTTCTGGCTAGGTGCATTACGGATTCATTCGCATTGGATCGGCAGGCGACCCCTACCAAGGTTTTTATGAGCGTATCCGTGTCTCCGAGGATCTGATTTCCCAAGTATAGACCCAGACGGACGAACTTGAGTGCTTCCATCGGGTCTTCCGCCTCCCGGACCGCCATGCTTAGGAGCGAAGCGGCGGTCATGGATTCAGAAACTCCATAACTGATGGAGTCACCGGAGAAATCCACCGGCGGACTTTGCAAGCGTCCTTTTGACAGTGCTTTTTCCAAGGCTGGGAAAAAAGGTTGGTTTGCGGCCAGCGTTTCCTTGATTTCCCGTAGATGGTCCTCGGGTGCGGCAAGCCATTCCCGGAAATCGGATTGCGTGGCGCTTTGCATATCCAGCATTTCAAAGGCCTCCATCAGGAGGTCGAAACCGTTTTCCTCCTCTGGAACAAGTGCGCGTTCCGTGAACATGTCCGCGTCATCCACGGGCGGGCCGTCCCAGATGGGGGCCAAAATCAAGGCGACCAGGATCGCGATCGGTGCCAAAATCGAGATCAGCACCACGATCAGGTTGAATTTCCAAGTGGTGCGTTTGTGGGACGGCGCCGGCGGTGGGGGCACCGCGTTGGATGGAGACACTTCGGGCATTGGTATGATGTGTAAGACAATGAATGTATGATGCAAGTCCTATGGCAGACAATGGGCGCATCCCCGAATTGGTGTATGTGCGGGCTAATCGTAGTTGAAGCTGTCCCCAGCTTCAAAAATTTAAGGCTGGAATCTTTCAGCAACTGAGGACAGTTGCAGCTACGGCGAAAATAAACACCAATTCGGGGATGCGCCCGCAGACAATCCGGTGAAAAAGAATCTATTGACCTCTACAACAAAAAGACGTAGAAATTCTGTATGACTGTTACAGCAGAGAAGATTGTTTTCGAGGCAATGTCGCTTTCCCCGCAAGCGCGGGCATTTGTGGCCTAGCGTCTGATTGAAAGCCTGGATGCCAGCCCGGGGGAGGCCCTTTCCACGGCGTGGAGAGACGAACTCAGGAAACGCTGCCAGGAAATGGACGAAGGCAACGTCGAATTACGCGATGCCTCCGATGTTTTTGCAAAGGCACATTCCGCGCTTGCATGACACCGATTCGCTTCCATCCCGATGCAGAAGACGAGATGCTAGATGCTGCCGTCTGGTACGAGTCGCAACAAGAAGGCCTCGGAAAACAATTCTTGACTGTCAAGTAAGGTGCCCTGAACAAAATTGAGATCCATCCTGAGATCTACCCGTTCGTCGAGGGGGACGTTCGCAGGTGTCTTGCAAATACTTTTCCATACGGTGTATTATTCCGGATCAAGCCTGATTTCATCGCAGTCATGGCCACCATCTTTACCCGACAATTTCATGGTGCAGAGTACTGGCTCAGTCACCGGAGGTGAAGTCGATGGGGGGAGGATGCCGAAAACCAAATCCCATTACGTTTCGAAGTAGGTATAGCCATTCATGCCATTGTTATAGGCATCCACGATGGTGCGGCGTTCGGCGGCGGTAATCATGCCGCGGCGGACCGCGCGTTCGGCGAGTTTCCGGAATTGGGCGGCCAGTTCCTTGGGTTCGTATTCCACGTAGGAGAGCACGTCGGCGACGGTGTCGCCCTGCACTTCGTGGGTGAAGGCGAGATCGCCGTCTTCGTCGAGTTCCACGCTGACCACGTTGGTGTCGCCGAAGAGGTTGTGCAGGTCGCCGAGGGTTTCCTGATAGGCGCCGACAATGAACACGCCGATGTGGTAGGGATTTTTTTCGTCCCAGGCGTGCAGGGGCAGAGAGCGCCGGATACCGTCGGGGTCAATGAAGCGGTCGATCTTGCCGTCGCAATCGCAGGTGATGTCCGCGAAAACCGCTTCGCGGGTGGGGCGTTCGTTGAGGCGGTGTATGGGCATGATGGGGAAGAGCTGGTCGATGGCCCAGGAGTCAGGGAGAGACTGGAAAAGGCTGAAATTCCCGTAATAAATGTCGGGAATCGAGGTGACCAGTTCCTTGAGGTCGTCGGGCGCTTTGTCCATCAACTGCGCTTTTTCGGCGATCAGGCGCACGGTGGTGCTGAAGATTTGTTCGGCCAGTCCGCGTTCGCGGAGGGAGATGACACCGTGGGAAAACATGGAGCGCAACTCGTCCCGATAGTAGACGGCGTCGTTGTAGCATTCCTGAAGGTTTTTGGGCATGAGTTGTCCGGGCAGCTCATAGAGGTTGCGCAACATGGGGGGCGCGTTTTCCGGAAGTTTCGCGGGGAGCGCGGCGGGACTGTATTCGCCGACGTCGAGAATGTCGAAAACGAGCACGCCATAATGGGCCACGGTGGCGCGCCCGGATTCACTCACGAGGGTCGGGTGGGCCACATGGGCTTGGTTGCAGGTGGCCATCACGGTTTCGATGACGTCGGCGCTGTATTCCTCGATGGCGTAGTTGCGGCTGCTGATGCAGCTGGACTGGGTGCCATCGTAGTCAACCGCCAGGCCGCCACCGATATCGAGCATGCCCATCTTCGCGCCCTCGCGCACCATATCGACGTAAACGCGGGCGGCTTCGGAGGCCCCGGCGCGGATGGTACGGATGTTGGGGATCTGCGAGCCGAGGTGATAATGAAGCAATTCCAGGTAGTCCAGCGCGTCCGCCTCGCGCAATTCGTCCACCACCTGAATCACCTGTGCGGCATTGAGCCCGAAAACGCTTCGGTCGCCGCCCGATTCCAGCCATTGTCCGCTGCCGGGCGTGGAGAGGCGCATGCGGACGCCGAGGCGGGGTTTGATGCCTATGGCCTTGGCGCGTTCCAGGACCAGGGAAATTTCACTCGGAATTTCGGCCACGAGGATGATTTTCAGGCCCATTTTCAAGCCGTAGAGGGCCAAGTCCACGAATTCCGCGTCTTTGTAGCCGTTGCAAATGATGACCGCCTCGGGATCCTGCATGTAGCTCAAGGCCGCGATCAGTTCCGGTTTGCTGCCCGCCTCCAGCCCGTGGTGATACCGTTTGCCGAAGCGACAGATTTCCTCGATGACCTGTTGTTGCTGGTTGACCTTGATGGGGAACACCCCGCGGTACTCGCCCTGGTATCCCGCTTCGCGGATGGCCTTGCGAAAACTTTCGTTCAGCAGGGTGATGCGGTGGTCGAGGATATTGGCGAATCGCAACATGACGGGGGTGGCGATGCCCCGCTCGTCCAGTTCGGTCATGATGTCGGACAGGCTCACCCAGTTGGGGCTCTCGGCCTCGGCGAGATTCACTTGGGTTTCCCCTTTGTCCGAAAGGGAAAAATACGGAGAACCCCAGGCTTGAATGCCGTAGAGCTCGGCGGCATTGGCGATGCTCCAGTCCGGTTGCGTGCGTTTCGTTTCTGTCAATGTCGTTTCCTTTGGGTTTCCAATGGGGTCTCATGGGAGGATTGAAGACCCGACTGTATCCAAAACTGCGCAGGAATCAAAATCATTCCGGAGAATAGGCAAAAAAACAGAGGCGTGTTATTCGTCCGAAAGAATTTCCATGATTTCAATGTCATCAATCAAAAGATCGCCTTCGCCGCTGGATACGGAGATATGTAAGACGGACATCTGCTCCGAGGCCCGAAGCCTTGTTTCCATGACTTTCCATTCGGTGTCGTCGGGAAGATAATACCCCCGTTGGGCGATGGGACGCAGTTGAACTCTTCTGGCTTCGGGCAATCGGGTCCAAATATGGGAGGGGATGCGGAATCCTATGTAGTATCTGCCTTTTCCCCGCAATTCAATGCCGTGCCGCCATGGGGTGTTCAGACGCACGCGCCATCGGAGAAGATAGGTGGCGTCTGTTTTCAAATTCACGGATCGGGTCACGGTCACGGCACGACGTTCGTCTTGTTGAAAGCGGAGAACCTTGTTTCTTCGTCCGCCCGCTTCCTGGCGGGTTTGGGTGTGGAACCCGGTGCGGTTTCGCTCCCCGCGCACGGAAAAGCGCCAGTGGTCTTCATTGGCATCATCCAAATTGCCATCGCGTAAAATGTTCGGCCCCAGTCGCAGTTCCCGGGCCGTTTCTTCTTGCTCTTCATCCTGCTCGGGGGCCAGCAATGCAAGACGCTCGCGGGATTCCTTCAGCTCTTCGGTGAGGGCCACGGCCGCGTCAATGTCGCCGGCCCGCGTTTTTTCCTGTATTTCCCGTTCCAAGGTATTGGCATAGAAGGT
>PXAS01000357.1 GCA_003565815.1 PVC group bacterium | reverse complement strand
GGCACGTCTTCAACGCCCTCAACCGTCGCAGCCAACGCAAAAGCTACAACTGGGCCACGTTCGACCAAATGTGGAAGACGCTGGCCATACCCGGCCCGAAGGTCGTAGAAAAGCCCTACCGCAACCATCACCAATGGACTCTCTCCTACAGTTGAACAACGCCTCGCCGTCTCCACTGCGCGACCGTTCAGAGGAGCCCGGTGCGAGACGAAGCGGAGCGGAGATGGACTGCCGCAGGCAGCCCCGCAGGGGTGAGCGAAGCGAATCAAAACCGCACGCCGGGATCTGCGAGGGGGCTCGTCGGCAACGGCGAGTCCTACCTTAATGCCGAAGAAGAGGCACTTGACAGATACACACGCAGGCGACATATTGTGTGTATGAAAAGGACAAATATTCTTTTGGATGAGCAGCTTGTTGGGAAGGGCATGCGGCTCACCGGGCTCAGAACACAGAAGGCGTTGATAGATCATGCCTTGCGAGAGCTAGTTCGCCGCAAAGAACAGAAGAGTGTCCTCAAATTGAAGGGGAAAATACGCTGGGAAGGCGATCTCGATGAACTTAGGGCAAACCGGTTCTAGGCATGGTGATCGTCGACACCACGGTCTGGATCGACTTCCTCAAGGGGCGTGCGACTGCCCCGGTCGCCAAACTCGAGGCACTACTTGCCGAGGAGACTGATATCTTCACCACCGGTCTGATCGTTCAAGAGGTTCTGAGCGGTATAAAGACCAATGATGAAAGGGTGAATGTCCGAAAGGAATTAGAGCGCTTCATCGTTGTAATGCCGACTATCGGCACGCACGTCGAGGCGGCCGATATATTCGATGCATGCCGTAAGAAGGGATACACGATAAGAAGCGCTGTCGACTGTTTGATTGCAGCCCTGGCGTTAGAGTATGATCTTACTATTCTTGAGAAAGATCGGGATTATACGTATATCTCGCGGGTTTTTCCCCTTAAGACCTTTGAGTCGCCGTGATGCCAACCAGTCAGGGGAGGGAACGGCGAGAAGCCGCGCCGAGTAGGCGAACGCCATCGGCGCCGCCCCTCCCTTCGACGTTCGTGCGCCAAGCGAAGCTAGGCGCTTCTTGTCCGGTGAGAGTCCGAACGTTTCAAAGTAACAACCATACAGAAACTACCGAGTGTTGCGTTCGAAGACAGCTAAGTCGTTAGAATTGGGTGGATCGTCCTTATTGATCGGAACCGGAAGGCGTCGGAAGACGGATGGAAGGACGGCGGAATCCCGGCTCGCCGGGAAAGCGTACACAGGGAAGCATGTAGGCCGCAGGGGAGCCGCAGCCCCTCAAGGCAATTTAGCCCCGTAAAGAGGTACAAGATGCGGATGACGACGGTGTGAATCCCGCGCCTGCGGGAGAAGTCAGCACTGTCACGAACGTAAAAGGTGAGTTCGTGACGGCTTCATCGGGCCTCGGCCGTGAGATCAGCCGAACGGGTTCGAAGCCGTGGCATGCATGCAAAGAAGCGACCTGGAACTTGGGAGGGCCTATGGGTTCCCGCAAGGGTATGGAGACCCAACTACCGGGAGGATGTCCAGATGATCCACAGGCAGTCAGACCTGTCCATAGTAGTCGGAGATCCCGACAGGGTCGGGATTCGCGAGGCGAAGGGACGGGCTGGGCGGTTACCTGGGCAGAGCACTCATGGGATACGGAAGGATTGTCTGTTCCCGCGAATTATGTCACGCTCCCTGCTCAAACTGTGCTGTGCGACCGTCCAGAGGCGCCCGGTGCGGGTACCGAGCGTCAGCGACACTCCGCCAAACCGCACGCCGGGAACTTCGAGGGGACCGCCCGGTAACAGGCGGTCCTACCTTCAAGTCTCTGGCCCTGGTATCGCATCAACGTATGTCTGGACTGAAGAGGAGGCCGATCGCTATAGGGGGCCGAATTGGCTGACGCGAATACATTGTTATCCGAACAGAATTCTAGACTTGTACAGTGATAACGGATTTCTTGTCATTAAATGGACGAGGTGGAGAAGTCCTGAACGGCCTCACGATGATCATCCTCAGGTGGATCGCTATACAATGATCAATCTCGATCAGATTGTCTATCTCAATGCCATAAATTATCAGGATGAAACCTATGGCATCAGAGTTGGCCCTGCAAATACGAATTAGAGCCGAACCAATCGGTGGACTCAACGAGATGGGCCGGCGCCCACTCAACAAGTCAGCTCGACGTTCCGGGAGAAGAAATGATAACCAGAAATGAATCCGCTCCGTGCCAACCAGAGGATCATTCCTTGGGCCCAACCGTCCCCTGGCAAACCAAAGGCACGGGAGGTAATGCGTTTTAGCCGCGCCGCGATTCGCTTGAGGTTTTGGATTTTCGAAAGGCAATAATCGAATACCTCCGCTCACCGTAGGCCAAATGAACGATTCGACGAAGAAATCGGAACGCTCAACAGAATGAGCTGGCGTCCATTCCGCTAATCTCCTTAACGTTAACCAGATGATTAAATAGATTATGGAACCGTTCTTATTTTTCATTGGGTTTGTTATTCTCGCTGTTGTGATTCGAATCATCGCAGGCTCCTTTGATGGGGAGCGTGTTGAACGCTATCTACACGATAAAGGGTTCGAATTGATAGATCGGAGTTGGGCTCCCTTCGGTCCAGGCTGGTTCGGAGAGAAGGATTCAAGGATTTACGAGATAATTTACAGGGATCGTGAAGGAAGGGTGCATCGCGCCCATGTGAAGACGTCGATGATGAGTGGAGTCTACCTTACTCACGACCGTGTCGTCGAGGATACCGCTAAACTCTCAGTGGACGAGGAGAAGGCGGCACTTCGAAGGCGTCTCGCTGAATTGGAAGACGAGAAAGCCGATCCCAGGTAGCGCGGCCGCTCTACTCTCCATAGCACCTCGATGTGGTGTAAAAAAATGTCCGAAGAATCAAAACCGATGAACGAGCGTCCGTTTTTTGGTACGTCCGGGTTGACGCCTTTGCAGGCGTCGCTACGACGAGTGCTCTTAACCGAGCGCCATTCGCCATAGCCCCTTTTCCCAACGCCTTTTCCCAACGCCTCTTCCCAGCCGCCGACCACGCCCACCTAAAAAAAGCCGCCTCCCATTTTCCGGGAAGCGGCTTTTTTTGTGTCCCCCGGTCTTTTCCTCCCTGGCATGGCGAAGAGCTTGCGGCCGTTCACACCTTCCGTAGGCGACCTTCGCCATCTGCGACCGGGGACGGCCAGGTGCGCGGGGCTTCGATCTTTTCGGCCATGGTGGCGGCCAGAGGCACGCTTTGCGCGATGACGGCGTTATCCGGTTCCTTCCCTGCCGCGAAACCCTGGTTCGTGGCAATGGACTTGGCGAAGGTTTGGGAGTTCTCAAAAAGGGCAGAAATCCCTAAACTGTTCTAAGCCAACGGTGGCGAGACCCGGAATCGAACCGGGGACACAAGGATTTTCAGTCCTCTGCTCTACCAACTGAGCTATCTCGCCTCGAAGAGGAAAAGGGCAATCAAAAGGCATCGCAAAGGTGGCGTC
>PXAS01000065.1 GCA_003565815.1 PVC group bacterium | reverse complement strand
TCAGCAAACCAAAGCCTATTGCCAACACCACCAGCAAATGGGCATAGTTGCGCAACAGTACATCGTCCACCACTGTCTGCATGTAAAAAGGCGACAGCACAGCGAACACCTGCAACAGCAACGCCAGCACCAGTATCTGCACCAGGCTGCTCTTGAGCCCGACAATGCGATGCCAGAACTGATTTAACCGCAACTTCTGCTTCACCTTCTGCGGCTGAAACGCCTCTGTAGGTGATAATTCCAGTGCCACGCCAGTAAAGTGTTTGGCGGCCTCTTCCCAACTCAGGTTGACTACACCCTGAGTGGGGTCATGGATAACTATGCCTTTTCGACTTGTGCTCTTGAGAACCACAAAGTGGTTCAAGTCCCAGTGCAGGATGCAGGGAGTCTGCAACTGGGGCATCTCGCCCACCTCCAGTTGCAAGGCCCGACCAACCAGTTGCATCCGCGCCGACATGTCCATCAGTTGCTTGAGGTTGACCCCGTGCTGGCTGACGGAAAAACGTTTGCGCAGGTTCAACAGATCGGTCTCGTAACCATAGTAACCAGCGATCATGGCCAGGCAGGCAATGCCGCACTCGGCGGCTTCGCTTTGGTGGATGACCGGCAAGGCTCGGCGGCTACCGAACTGTAGAAGCTCGTTCGGGACAGTAGTTCGTGCTTTGGAGGAGTAACTTGTCACGCTAAACCATCATTATATATTCCGTTAAAGTTCATTATAGTGGACCCCAGAGTCAAGACAGATTTAGAAATATAATTGCAATAAACGTCAACCAGAATATCGATTTTACAACTGTCGGCGACTCGACTGGTAACTTTTCATTCGGAAACACTATTCCGTTTTTCGTAGCCAAACGCTTAGGTATTGAAGCTGTACTCATATTAGCCCACTATAAATAGGGCTCTTCGTAAGTTCTTGTGGAAATACAGTATAATGTGCCCCCGACGTGCTAACCAGACTGAGGGAATCCCCTATGCAAATAGAAGATCATTACGCGCTACTGCTCGGCGTTAAAACCCCATGGGAAATCAGCTCTGTTGATCTCAACATGGCAGGCAATCGTGTAGACATTGAAATCGAGTATACCGATACCACGGGTGTCTGTCCTGAGTGTGGGGCTGCATGCTCCAAACACGATGATCGAGAGCGCAGGACTTGGCGTCACCTGGACACAATGCAGTTTTCAACTTACCTGCACGCTCAGCTTCCGAGAATCAAATGTCCATGTCACGGTGTAAAAACCGTCACGGCACCCTGGGCCACCAAGAATAGCCGGTTTACGCTGTTATTTGAATCCTTTGCCATCAGGGTTATTCAAGCCTCTCGTAGCATAGAAGAAGCACGTAAGCTGCTCAAACTGAACTGGCATCAAGTCGAAGCCATAAAGAGACGCGCTGTTGAGCGCGGACTTGCTCGCCGTGACAGCATGGCAATTGAATACCTTGGTATTGACGAGAAACAATTTCGCTCGGGGCATCGGTATATCACTAACTTAGTAGACCTCAAGCAAGGACGTGTACTGGATGTGGTCGAAGACAGAAAAGAAGATGCCTGCAAAGCACTGCTATTGCAGGCGCTAACGAAAGAACAGCGGGAAGAGGTTACGGCTGTTGCGCTGGATATGTGGAAAGCCTATGCCAATGCCGTTAAGACCATCTTGCCCCAAGCGATGATCGTGCATGACAGGTTCCATATCAGCCAGCACCTGAATCAGGCTGTAGATCAGGTTCGCCGTGCTGAGAACAAACAACTGGCCAGCGAGGGCGATACCCGACTCAAAGGAACCAAACACTTCTGGCTGTATAATAACGAAAACGTCAAGGAAAGTTGCAGCGATCAGTTTGATCGACTCAAGGGCAGCAATCTTAAGGTGGCACGAGCCTGGGCTCTTAAGGAGCACTTCCGGCCCTTTTGGGACTACCGTTCTAAAGGCTGGGCAAAACGTTACTTTGAGCGATGGTACAGTTGGGGAATCCGCAGTCGCCTGGAACCGGTAAAGAAAGTGGCTAGGATGCTCAAGGCGCATGAGGAAGGCTTGTTGAACTACTTTGATCACCGGATCAGTAATGCTGTGGCAGAGGGCTTAAACTCCAGAATACAGACAGTAAAGTCCAATGCCAGAGGTTATCGCTCCTTCGAGGGCTTTAGAACGAGCATACTGTTTTACTGCGGGAAGCTGGATATGCTGCCTTAGAGCTCCACAGAGTTCTACGAAGAACCAATTTTGATTCATCATACATACATAAATCGCCTTTCAATTATGTCATGGGAAAGTGACTTGGCAGTTTCCAGATTGACCTGGAGAATAACTTCTATGGGTATGGCAAAATTTCGCCAAAATCGGGCATAATGGTTGCTGCTATAACAATTTAATTTATAAGCAGTTATTCCAATATATGAAGCATTGGCAATATTCAAATCCCGGAGGTTAAGGTATCTAACTTTTCCCGCGACCTGGTATGCGTCCAGTCAATGAGCAGTGATGATTCAGCGGTAAAGTAGTATAAAGTGCGCTATCAGGATCACATCCCAGTTGAGGAGCCAAAGTGACCAAACTCAGCATCATAGTAGACCAGTCCAGCGACTGGAAAGCCTACTACCCGACCGAAGATCTGGATACGGCGGAGCATTACCTCGACCAGGCGGGGCTGGAGCCGCAGCGGGTGATCAACCTGTGTCGGACCTACAAGTACATGAGCCGCGGCTACTATGTGTCGTTGTTGGCGGAAGCGCGCGGCCACAAGGTGATTCCCTCGGTCAAGGCGCTAACCGATCTGGCTCAGCCCGGTATTTTTGGTGTCTTTGATGAAAGCACCAATAAGGTGTTGAACAAGGTGGCAGGCGAGGCAAAACAGCTCAGCTGGCGGGTCTTTTTTGGCGAGAGTGAGCAGGCGGAGTTGGCGGATTTGTCGCGTCAGTTGTTTGAGCGTTTTCCGCTGCCCATTCTTCAGGTGACCTTTCAGCGCAAGGCGGATTGGCAACTGTCCTCCATCAAAGCCGTTGGCCTGAACAAGCTGACCGAAGCGGAGGAGACGCGCTTTGCAGCCAGCCTTGAGAAATTCTCGCGCAAGATCTGGCGGGCGCCGCGCAGCAAGCGCAGCTACCGCTATGATCTGGCCATCCTGGTGAACCCGAAAGAAGCCATGCCACCGAGCGACAAGGGCGCCTTGCGCAAGTTCGAGAAGGCGGCCAAGCGTCACGGCATGGACGTGGATTTTATTCATCCAACGGATTATTTTCGTTTGGCGGAATACGATGCGTTGTTCATTCGGGAAACCACCAATGTGAATCACCACACCTATCGTTTTTCCCGCAAGGCGGCGCACGAGGGCATGGTGGTGATGGACGACCCGGACAGCATTCTGCGCTGTACCAACAAGATCTATTTGTCGGATCTGATTAACCATCGCAAACTCCCTGCACCCAAGAGCCGGGTCATTTCCCATGCGAACGAAGCCATGGTTCGTGACCTGAGCGCCGATCTGGGTTTCCCCATGGTGTTGAAGATTCCTGAT